>JAKPSO010000959.1 GCA_029571495.1 Pseudomonadota bacterium | reverse complement strand
TTCATCGGTGTCCGCGCCTCTCAATTATCGGTTAACCTCGTTTCTGGCTAGGCTTTCGCGATTAGCGCCTTGAGTTGCGTCGAATCCAGGCGGACACGATAGCGCGCTTCCGGGGCGCGTCCCGGCGTTCGGATGACAATTCGCATTGGCCAGTCGCCGTCGACGATTTCCAATTGCACGTTTCCATCACGGCTTAGGTGCGGCTCGAATTCGACGCCGAGATCGATCAATCGATACTCGAGTGTTTTGGGGTTTTCTGGCGACGCTTCGATGCGAATCTCGCTGCCAGCGTGCGCCCATCCTTCGGCGACTGGACCGACGAGGACTGGGCGGAACGCCTCAAGTTCGAGCATCGCTTCGAGCGCGAATTCGCGCTGCGCCCGCAGCTGCGCAGCCCAGTCATCTCTGCCGTAGAGCGCGTGGTACACCTTGATTTCGCTGATGATTTGTTCATCCGTCGGCAGCGGCGTGCCGTGCGCAGCCAGACCAAGCTCAGCCATGGCTTTGCGCCGCGCGAGCGCCCAATCGGTCAGCTCCGACTCAACGATGATGCGCGCCGAAACTGCCGCCAACGATTCACGGTCGTTGCTCATCGGTAAGTCGCTAGAAAAGCTGCTGGCGCACTTCGTCGTCTTGCTTATTGCGCGATCCCGAATTGCCCGTCAGCGGGTCAACGAATTGCTTTGGCGGGAACTCGGCGTAGTACCAATCGGATACGCCTGCCGTGTCGGTTAATCCGCTCGGGTCGCCCCCACTCATCGCACTCACCACGCCGGACGGTGGTTTGAGCGGCGTTTCCGCGACGCCACGTAACGCGGTCTTCATGTAGTTAATCCAAATCGGCAGCGCAACGCCGCCGCCAGTTTCACGTTCACCGAGCGATTTCGGTTGGTCGAAGCCCACCCACGCGACGCCAACGAGCGACGCGTTGTAGCCCGCAAACCAGGCGTCGTGACTGTCATTCGTGGTGCCAGTTTTGCCTGCAAGATCACCGCGCCCAAGCGAGAGGGCTTTGGTGGCAGTGCCTGCGCGCACCACGTCACGCATGAGCGTGGTCATGATGAACGCGTTGCGCGGATCGATGGCTTGCTCCGCGTCTTTGCCGGCAGCGGCCGGCGTCTCCTCAAAGATGACGGTGCCTTTGGTGTCGACCACCGTCTTGATGAAATAGGGCTTGACGCGGTAGCCGCCGTTGGCGAACACCGAATAGGCGGCGGCCATCTGCATCGGGTTGGTTTGGCCCGCACCAAGCGCCAGCGTCAGGTAGGCAGGGTGCTGCTTGGCGTCGAAGCCGAATTTAGTGACGTAGTCCTGCGCGTAGCTCGGGCCGATTGAACGGAGAATGCGGATGGATACCATGTTCTTGGATTTCGCCAACGCACTGCGCACGCGCATCGGACCGTCAAATTTGCCGTCGTAGTTTTTCGGCTCCCACTCCTCGCCGCCGGTTTGTGCGGCCGAAAAGAACAGGGGTGCGTCGTTGATCACGGTACTCGCGGTGATGCCTTTCTCCAGTGCCGCGGAGTAGATGAACGGCTTAAAAGACGAGCCGGGTTGGCGGCTGGCCTGCGTGACGTGGTTGTATTGGTTCTTACTGAAATCGAAACCGCCCACGAGGCTGCGCACGGCACCGTCTTTCGGATCCATTGCCACGAGAGCTGCTTCGACCTGCGGCATTTGTGTAATGCGGAACGCGCCTTTGTCGTCCTGTGTAATACGGACCACCGCGCCACGGCGCAAACGCTCGCCCGACGGCGCACCATCTGCGAGCGCGTTGCGAACAAAGCGAATGCTTTCGCCTTCGAGGGTGTACACCTCGTCCTCGCCACGCGTGACGATGACACGTTTGGCGTTTGCGTCAAGAACGACCGCCGTCAGCAAGTCGTCGGCGTCGGGAAATTGCGCGAAAGCTGGCTCCAAGGCTTCGGCGAGCGCTTCTTTGGACTCCGCGCCTTTGCTTTGCGCGGGAAGCTCGACGTAGCCTTCCGGGCCGCGAAAGCTCTGGCGCCGCTCGTAATCAAGCACTCCGCGGCGAATGGCTTGATAAGCGGCTTCTTGGTCTCGCGCCCTGATGGTTGTGGTTACGGTTAGGCCGCGTGTGTACGCCGACTCCCCCACAAGGTCGAAGACGAACTGGCGAACCATTTCGTTGAGATATTCCGAATGCACTGTTGGTCCAGCGTCCGCTTTGACGGTCGATGGTGCCGCTTGAGCGCTCTTGTATTCGTCGTCCTTGATGTAGCCCAGTTCGTGCATGCGGCGGAGGACATACTGCTGTCTGAGCGCTGCGCGCTTTGGATTGACGAATGGGTTGAATGTTGATGGCGCCTTCGGCAACCCGGCCAACATTGCGGCTTCGGGAATCGTTATCTTTTCGAGCGGTTTGCCGTAATAGGCGCGAGCGGCAGCTGCGAACCCGAAGGAGCGCTGCCCAAGGAAAATTTGGTTGATGTACAGCTCAAGGATTTGGTCCTTAGTAAGTTCCTGCTCAATTTTGAAAGTGAGCGCTACCTCATTGGCCTTTCGAAGCAGCGTTTTTTCTCGTGTGAGGAAGAAGTTTCGCGCCACTTGCATCGTGATCGTGCCAGCGCCTTGCGTTGCACCCGTGGTTACGTTGGTGTAGCCCGCGCGCAACACGGCCACCCAATCGACACCGGAATGTTCGTAAAAATTCGAGTCTTCTGCGGCCAATATGGCCTGCCGGACGTGCAGGGGTACTTGTGCGAGCTTCACGACGCTGCGCCGCTCCTCGCCAAATTCGGCCAAAGTCGTGCCATCGTCGGCCAAAACACGCAATGGCAGCTTCGGTTGATAGTCCGTAAGAACGTCCAAAGACGGCAAACGAGCGCTGATGAGCGCCCAAACGAGCGCGCCCAAAACGCCACCCACAAGCAACAATCCACCTACCACGGAGGAGAGATAAACCACCCAACGCTTGAACATCGATGTCCTTAATCCCCCGGTGCGCCCGTTGCGGCTCGTGCTTCCGCCACAGCGCCGGTGATGACTCCGAGTATGCCAATGTTGTTTTTTCGACGATTATAGGGGGCAAAATTCGGTCACGGCTTGCCAGAGCGCGAGCCTTATGCAACACTCCTCACCCAACTTAAAGTTTCAGGCGACATTTGTGGCCTAAACTCTCAATGCAAAAAGATTTTTTGGGTTCGCTCCGAGGTGCGTTTGGGGCAAAAAGCACCCCACTCATCGGCGTCGACATCAGCAGCACGGCGGTGAAGCTCGTCGAATTGGCTGGCACCCGGCAAAAACCTGAACTCAGTCGCTATACGATCGAGCCTCTGCCGCGCGAGGCGGTTACGGATGGCAACGTGGCCAATATCGAGGCCGTAGGTGCCGCCATCGAGCGCGCGCTTCGTAAGCTGGGGTCTCGGACAAAGTCTGCTGCTGCGGCGTTGCCGACGAGCATGGTCATCACCAAACGCATCACGTTGCCCGCAACGGAACGAGAAGACGATTTGGAGCAAGCCGTGGAGGGTGAGGCCAACCAGTACATTCCGTTCGCGCTGGACGAGGTGAACCTCGATTTCGCCGTGATCGGCGCCGTTCCGAATGATGACACTCAGGTCGAAGTGTTGATTGCTGCGGCGCGTCGAGAAAAGGTTGAGGATCGTGTTGCTGCGTTAGAGTCTGCGGGGCTAAAGCCGTCGGTGATGGACGTTGAGGCAATGGCGGTCATGGGGGCGTATGAGTTGATGGCTGAGGCGCTGCCTGGCAAAGGCATCGATCAAAACATCGGGGTTTTGGATGTGGGCGCCACATCGACCCGCTTCTATGTGTTTCGGAACGAAGAGCAGATATTCATGCGCGAAAGCCCGTTTGGAGGCAATCAACTCACGCAGGAAATACAGCGCGCTTACAACATGACGGGCGACGAAGCCGAAGCGGCAAAACGAGCTGGTAATTTGCCCGCGAATTACGATAACGACGTGCTACGGCCGTACGTCGACACCTTGGCAATCGAAGCGGCACGTGCGCTGCAGTTCTTCCTGACTTCCAGCGCGCAGGGACAGCTTGACTACATGTTGCTTGGCGGGGGTTGTGCGTCACTTCCCGGTTTATCAGATGCGGTGTCGCGTCGCACCAACGTGATTGCTTCTGTGGCCAACCCCTTCTCTGAGATGACACTAAGCCCTGGAGTCAAATCGCGTCAGTTGGCCGCGGATGCGCCGTCATTGCTTGTCGCGTGCGGCCTCGCGATGCGGAGGTTTGACGCATGATCCGCATAAACCTACTGCCTCACCGCGAAGCCAAGCGCGCGCTTAAGAAGCGAGAGTTCAATTTCATCGTGCTGGGTACCGTAGTCGGTGCTGCTGCCCTGTGGTATTTGGGCAAGTTGATCCTAGACGACCAAATCACAAGTCAGCAACGTCGTAACGACATACTGGTCTCTGAGAACAAGAAGCTCACGGACCAAATCGACGAAATCAAAAAGCTCAAGGATCAGACCAACGCGTTAATCGCTCGGAAGCAGGTTGTCGAAACGCTTCAGGTCAATCGTGGAGCCTCCGTTAAGTTACTCGACCAGTTGGTGCGCCAGCTCCCAGACGGCGTGTACCTCAAGTCGGTGAAACAGACCGGCCAAATTGTGAACATTGTGGGCCTGGCGCAGTCGAACGCCCGCGTATCAACGCTCATGCGCAATCTCGACGCTTCGCCCTATTTGCAAAATTCGCAGCTGGTGGAAATCAAGAACGTGAACGACAAGAACCAACAGCGCATCAACGAATTCAGCCTAAATGTCTCTCTGAAGGGGCTAGAAGCTGCGCCGATGGTCAAACGGCCGGTAGCCGGGGCGCCGACAACCGCCACCGATCAAGGTGCGCGCGAGAAGGTCATGCAAGCGATTACTAAATAGGGTAGGGCGTAACGATGACTTGGGACGAATTAAGACGCCTGAATCCGCGAGATATTGGCATCTGGCCCGCACCGGCTAAGTACGGAGCAGTTGCGGCGTTGTTATTGTTGCTGTTGGCGCTTGCCGCGTATTTGGGTTGGGCTCCTCAGTACGAAGAACTTGAGGCAAAGCAGAAGCAGGAAGAAACTCTGCGACAAGAGTACAGCACAAAGAAATCGCAAGCGATCAATCTTGACCTGTACGTCCAACAGCTGAAAGAAGTTGAGCAGCAGTTCGGCGCGCTTCTGCGGCAGTTGCCAAGCAAACTAGAAATGGACGCGTTGCTGTCTGACATCAACCAAGCTGGATTGGGACGCGGTCTGCAGTTTGATCTTTTCAAGCCGAGCGCGGAAAGGCTGCAGGATTTCTATGCTGAGCAGCCCGTTGATGTGCGAGTGACGGGTTCATATCACGATATCGCCGCGTTTACGAGCGATGTGTCTCAGCTGTCGCGAATCGTCACTCTCAACGACGTTGCGATCAGCAATAAAGACTCAAAGGATCAGACGCTAACCATGGAAGCAGTTGCGAAGACGTTTCGCTACTTGGATGATGAAGAAATCGCGGCTCAACGGAAGGCCAAGGAAGCAGCGAAGGTGGTGAAATGATGCGTGATCAATCATTTCCGGCTGTGGCCCTAATGCTCAGTGTGGCTGCCCTGATCGGGGGTTGCGCCGGCTCCGACGAGCAGGGTTTGCGCGCATGGATGAATGAGCAGGGCGCGAATGTTCGAGGCAAGATTGACCCGATTCCGTCAATGCGCCCCTACGAGCCTTTTTCGTATAACGCATTTGACCAAGCAGATCCGTTTAAGCCTCGAAAGATCGACACCGGCAAGGGAGCTAATGCTCCCGATACGACTCGTCGGAAGGAAGCGCTTGAGGGCTTTCCGCTTGAATCGCTGGCAATGGTGGGGACTTTGCAGCGTGGCCGAACGGTCGTGGCGCTGATCAAAACGAGCGACAACCGTGTGTTCCAAGCGCGGCAAGGCAACCACGCTGGCCAAAATTTTGGTGTGATAACAGCCGTAACTGACGGTGAGATCACGTTGAAAGAACTATTTCAGGATGGTGCTGGCGATTGGGCTGAGCGCTAAACAAAGATGATGCTGCAAGAGCGGGAGCAAAGCAAATGAACGTCAAACAACTGATGCGCGAAATTCGCGAGAGGGGTGGCGCGACGTTCGTTGTTAGCTTACTTGCGACGGTGCTCTTTTCTTCGGTCGGGGCCGCGCAAAACGTAATCGAAGAGGTAGCGGTTGCGAAAGGTGCCGCAGGTCGCACAACGTTGACCTTTGCGCTGAAGGAAGGGATTGCGGCTCAGCCCTCGGTTTTTGCCATCGCTACGCCCCCTCGCTTGGTGCTTGACTTTGCTAATACGACAAGCGTCAGCAAACCGACGACAGAAGTGTCCGATTCCGTGCTACGTAGTTTCAATGTCGTTCAAGCACAGGGGCGAACGAGGGTGGTTCTCAACCTGACTAGGCCGCAAGCGTATGACATGAAGGCTGATGGTCGCAGTTTGACGTTCGCGCTTTTTGATGCGGCAGGTACCGTCGCGGCGGATTCCGCGCCAGAAGCGGGGAGATTTACGCCACCGACGAAAAGTGACGGCGCGTCATACGGGCTGCGCGATGTGGACTTCCGGCGCGGCCCCAACGGCGAAGGCCGAATCGTTGTTGACCTGTCCGATGCACAAGCCGGAGTGGATATAAAGCAGCAAGGGAAAGCGTTGGTGGTGGATTTTCTGCGGACCCAAGTGCCGCGAAATTTGGAACGTAAGCTGGATGTTTCCGATTTCGGCACGCCTGTTCAACAAATAGATACGTTCGCGCAGGGCAGCAACACGCGGATGGTGATTGAGCCGCGTGGGCTTTGGGAGCACTCAGCGTACCAAACCGACAACCGCTTAACCATCGAAATTAAGCCAATCGTCGAAGATCCGAATAAGCTTACTCAAGGTACTCGCGCTGGTTATAAGGGTGAGAAGCTTTCGCTGAATTTTCAAGATATCGCGGTCAGATCCGTGCTGCAAGTCATAGGTGACTTCACCGGACTAAACATTATCGTTTCCGATACGGTTACTGGGAACGTGACACTCAGGCTGAAAGATGTCCCATGGGATCAAGCGTTGGACCTTGTCATGCAGGCCCGCTCCTTGGACATGCGAAAGAATGGCAACGTCGTTTGGATCGCTCCAAAAGAAGAATTGGCGCTTAAGGAGAAACAGGAGCTTGAAGCAAAGGCACAAGTTGCCGATATCGAGCCTCTGAGGACAGAGATTTTCCAGCTTAATTACCAAAAGGCAGAGGACGTTCGTCTGATGTTAAAGCCGACAGGCAGCGGCACAGGAGCGGGCGCCGGGACGGGCGGCGGCGTACTCTCTAAACGCGGCAACGTTTCCGTGGACGCACGAACAAATATATTGGTGGTTCAAGACACGCCATCCAAACTCGCTGAAGTGCGTGCATTGATTCAACGCATCGACATTTCTGTCAAGCAAGTGTTGATCGAAGCCCGAGTCGTTATCGCAGATGACAAATTTAGTCGTCA
>JAKPSO010000958.1 GCA_029571495.1 Pseudomonadota bacterium | reverse complement strand
TTGCAGAATTCGTTCCATCGCCAACCGCTCCAACCTACAACCAAGGAATTGATCATGAAACCCAGCTTCAAAACCGCGCTACGAAGCCTCTTCGTGTTGCTGGCCGTCGTCGGTGTCGCCGCGTTCGGTGCCCTGCTCGCGATGCAGTTTTTGCCCGAATCAGCCCATGCGCACGTCCGCATGGGCGGGCATCACATCGAAGTGCAAGGGATCTTTATGCGCGGCTTCTTCGACCTGTTTGTCGCCTGGGCGGCGATCTCCGCGGCGATCGTGATCGGCACGCTGGCGACCCTTTTCGCGCTGGCGGTGACCGCCGTTGTGCTGGGTCTAGTGGCAATTATTTTGGGTATGCCGATGATCCTGCTTGGCCTGATCGTTTGGTTCGTCATTCGCCAAACGCGGCGCAGCCAAGCGCGCTCGGCATTGGCGTAACTTCCCGACGCGCACTCCACCGCGCGTCTCGACTTGCAGGCGCTGAATCGACCGCGCTTCTCGAACTGTAGGCGCGGACTTGGCCGCGCTTGTGTCCGGTTTATCTTCATTCGACGAAGCGACGCCAAGTCGTCGCCTACAACTCGAACCTGTAGGCGCGGACCTGGCCGCGCTCCTCGCGACACCCGAGCGACGCCAAGTCGTCGCCTACAGGCCGTCCTTCCGCACTACCCCCACAACGACAAAATCATCCCCTCGTCCGGCTTCACTTTCCCTGCGACTACGCGTTGAATCGCCGCTTGCGAAGCCTCAACGCCGCGCACAGAATTCACCACCAGCCACGGCTGGTCGGGTCGCGTCACCGGCACCATGAAATCGGTCCACGCAGCGGCGAGTCGCTGCATCAACGTCGCGTTGCCCCAATCCTTGATGCGCTTCTGAATTTGCGACGGCGCGAAAAACAGCGTGGGTCGTGGGCCCGGAAGATCCCCCACTTTCCCGAGGTGTTGCCAATCGGTACCGCCGATCGATGCGCTGTGCTTCAGCGCGTCGCCAAAGTGCGTGTGAATCGCGCGGCGTAGCTCTGTGTTGCCAGAAAAATCAACGTACACGGTCGCAACGTCACCGCCGATGTCGGCCACTTCGTCGTAGGTAACTACTTCCGTGTAACAACCCAAATCGCGCGTGAAATCTAGGTTCGACTTCGAGGTCAAACCCACGACGTCTACCGCCTTACGTGCGTGCAAACAAAATGCTGTGCCGTACGCCGTCTTGCTTGACGCGCTGGAGAGCACAATGCGCTCCGCGCCGAACCACGCGTTGTCATCCAAGAAATCGTCAATCAAAAAGCTCGTGAAAAACAGCGGTCGCAACAATGCTTGCTGCGCTTCAAGCGACTCGCGATAGCCCGGGTCAGCGCTACAGCGAACGTATTGGTTGTAAACCGCCGGCAGCCCCACGCGATGCGCCACGCCATCGACAAACCCGCCGGGCGACACGCGATCTGGCTTCACCACCACATGCGTTGCGGTCGGAAAGTATCCATAAAAGCGCTCGCCCACCGCGATGCCGTCAGCTTCGCTCGAAAGCACAGTCGCGAAGCCCCACACCGGAATCACACCCCACGCTGCATCGCTCGACGGAAAGAACTGCCAGTAATGCATCGCATCGCCAAACATCGCGTAGGTCACGTTGTTCGCCGTGAACGCGAAGTTTTCAACCCTCAACAGCACCTCGCCCGGCGCGAGCGCGGCGGGCAAAGGCGCAGACACGACGCGCGATTGATCGGGATGGGATTTTGCGACTTCAAGCGTTACGCAAGTGGACATAGCGTGCATGATGGCTCCTTGGGAATCCTCATGCTAACAAGCGGGGCAAACGTTCGCTTGGTAGGCGACGTCGGCGTCGCTCCAGTTGTAGGCGACGACTTGGCGTCGCTTCGTCGAATGAAGATAAACCGGACACAAGCGCGGCCGAGTCCGCGCCTACATTCCCCACGCGAAATTTGCGCTCCGCTTCCACCGTGTAGGCGACGACTTGGCGTCGCTTCGTCGAATGAAGATAAACCCGACACAAGCGCGGCCAAGTCCGCGCCCACAACCCGAACGCCACGTCCGCGCCTACATTCCGAACGCCACGTCCGCGCCTACATTTCGCCGCAAACCTGCTGTACCATGCGCCGGAAATACAAAAGCCAATCGGGGTGTAATTCATGCGGCGGTTCATTCTTCTTTGCGCGGCGGTGGTGGCGATGTTGGCGGGGTTTTCGCCTGCGGCGTCGGCGGCCACAAAAACATGGGTGGGCGGGTCTGGGGCCAACTGGTCGACGGCTGCCAACTGGAGCCCCTCGGGCGCGCCTATAGCGGG
>JAKPSO010000956.1 GCA_029571495.1 Pseudomonadota bacterium | reverse complement strand
CGGGCGCACGCCGTTGCAGGACTACTTAGACCGCAGTGAACGCGAAACTCTGGAGTTGGCGCTCGCGCAAACGCGCGGCAACCGCACGCAAGCGGCGAAACTTTTGGGCATCACTTTCCGCTCAATGCGATATCGCTTGGAACGCCTAGGCATGGAGCCCGATGATGCTTGAACATCAACCGCCCAGCGACTGGGTCGATGGCTGGTGGGGTGCGGCGAGCCGATCCTCCTGCGAGAACTTCGATCAACGGCCCGCGAATGTGCAGCCCGAGTTGGTCGTGCTCCATCACATCAGTCTTCCAGCGGGTTGTTTTCATGGCGACGTTGTGTTGGATTTTTTCGCCAATCGTCTCACTGCAAACACGCACCCGAATCTCGCAGACGTCGCCGATCTTCGCGTATCGGCGCACTTCTTTGTGCGGCGCAATGGGGATGTGATCCAACTCGTGTCGGCCGATAACCGCGCTTGGCACGCGGGTGTTTCGGTATGGCGTGGTCGCCACAAATGCAATGATTTTTCAATTGGCATCGAAATCGAAGGCGACGCCGTCGCGCCGTTTGAAGAGGCGCAGTACGAAGCCCTCAATCGGCTACTGCCTTCAATGTGCGAGGCCTATCCGATTCGTGCAGTGACGACGCACAGCGAGATTGCACCCGGCCGAAAGGTTGATCCAGGCCCGACCTTTGATTGGACCCGACTCAATCACCGTTGGCCAGTTTGACCGCACGGCGGACCCTGCGATTGGCACAGAAAAGCCGTCAAAGCTGCTAAAGGTGCCGCTCTGCATACAATTCGTGCCATGCAGTTCCTTCTCGAATACGCGCCGATCATCCTATTTTTCGCCGCGTACAAGCTCAAAGACATTTATTTCGCCACCGGGGTAGCCATCGCGGCATCGATTCTCGCGATCGCATTCGCGCGGTTTTCATCACGTAAAGTCACTACGATGCAGTGGCTCTCGCTCGGCATCATCGTCGTATTTGGCGGCGCCACGCTGCTGCTGCACGACGAGACGTTCATCAAGTGGAAACCGTCTGCGCTTTACTGCGCCTTTGGTCTCACGCTGTTGTTCGGCAAGCTCGTACTTAAAAAGGACTGGATTCAAACCGTCTTCCAGCAAGCGCAAATTACCGCACCTGCTCCGGTGTGGAACAAGATCACGTGGGCGTGGATCGCGTTTTTCGCGTTCATGGCCGCTTTGAACGGCTACGTTGCTACGCATTTTTCGCTCGACCAGTGGGTGAATTTCAAGGTGTGGTGGGCGATGGGATTGTTTCTTGTCTTCACGATCGGAAACGTCGCGATCCTTGCAAAATACATCAAAGACGAAACACCGGCGGACAAGTCGTGAGCGCCTTGATTGAGCTTGTAACGGCGCGCTTGACGCCGCTTTCACCGCTGGCTCTTGAAATCAGCGACGACTCGGCCCAACATGTCGGTCACGCCGGAAACACGGGCGGGGGTCATTTGTCTGCCAAAATTGTGTCAAGCACGTTCACCGGAATGTCTACCGTCGCGCGTCATCGCACGGTTTATGCGCTGGTCGAGGACTTGATGCCGCAGCAAATTCACGCGTTGTCGCTGCGAGCGCTTGCGCCCGAAGAACTTTAGTCACTGGTTATTGTCCATTCACATTCATCGCTACAACTGTTAACAGGAACTACAAGAATGCAACGTCAGATTTCCCTCGCTACCGCTTTGTTGGTGGCTCTTTCCAGCGCTGTGGTCATCGCGCAAACGCCGGCTAAGAAGCCTGCCGCCGCACCTGCTGCTGCAGCAGCGCAATCGGGTGGCGATCTCGTGTCGCAAGCGCAGCTCGACATGATCCTCAAAGAGCGCCTCGCGCAAGGCCAGCCTGACAGCCCGGAACTGCGCGCATCGCTGCGCGACGAGCTGATCAATCGCGAACTCTTCGTTCGAGCCGCTAAGGCCAAAGGTATGGACCGCGACGCCGCGATGAAGACGCAGATGCAAGTGGCGGCCGAATCCGTCCTGATCCGCGCCTACTTGTCGGATTACATGGGTGCGCACCCCGTTTCTGACGACATCCTCAAGAAAGAATACGACACGATTAAAGCGGGTCTTGGCGACAAGGAGTACCGCGCGCGCCACATCCTCGTCGAAAAGAAAGAAGACGCGGAAGCCGTGATCAAACAGCTGCAAGCCGGCGGCAAGTTTGACGAGCTCGCGAAGGCCAATTCCAAGGACCCCGGCTCGAAAGACAACGGCGGCGACCTCGACTGGGCCGTGCCTTCGAACTTCGTGAAGCCGTTCGCAGACGCGATGGTCGCACTGGAAAAAGGCAAGTACACGCCGACGCCTGTGCAAAGCCCGTTCGGCTTCCACGTTATTCAGCTTGATGACACCCGCGAAGCAAAGGCACCTGCGTTCGACGAAGTCAAACCACAACTCGCACAGCGCCTGCAAGGACAAACCATCGAGAAGCACCTCATCGAGCTTCGCGCTAAAGCTGGCGTCAAGTAAGTTGCATCATCGCAGCGGCGGTTGCCACCGCGGTTCCAGAAAAGCCACCTTCGGGTGGCTTTTTTGTTTTTCTAGGTGAAAACGAGGACAGACAAGCGACAGACTTGTGGCCCATA
>JAKPSO010000954.1 GCA_029571495.1 Pseudomonadota bacterium | reverse complement strand
CAACCAACTTGCGCATACCGCCAAGTATTTCCCGCACTGAAGCGATGAGCTCATCCGCGCGTGGCGTTGGCAGCATGCCATCCGGCGTACGAACAAACAGCGGATCGTCAAACGCTCGCCGCAACTGCGCGAGCCAAATGCTGATCGTCGGTTGGCTCTGACCGAGCCGTTCAGCTGCGCGCGTGACGCTCTGCGTGTCGTAAAGCAAGTCGAGCAGACGCAGAAGCTTCGGGTCGAGCAACGCGCTTTGTTCGTTGTCGCGTGTGGTCATTGCGTTCTCGGTGGGTGGATCGGATAGGGATTGAACATTGAGAATCGCAATGAAGTCTATGTTGTGTATTGCATTTACACAACAAGTCTCCACGCCTACGATTCGCCACCAATAGACGCCAGACGTGGATTTGGCGCGTGACACCACCCTAGTTAATCGGAGGGATTGTTGAAGTTTTGCATCCTGGGCGCGGGCGCGTTAGGTAGTGCCATCGGCGGCGTGCTGACGGAAGCGGGTAACGAGGTCTGGCTCGTCAACCGCGGGCGAGCCCACGTCGACGTGATGCGCAACGTCGGCCTCACCTTGCGCGAGGACGGCGTTGATCGCGTTGTTCGCGTTCAGGCTACGACGGACTGTCGAGAGATTGCGGCCACTGCTGGCGCGATGGATCTTGTCATCGTGCTGGTCAAGTCGTTTCACACGCAAGCCGCGATCGAGGCCGCGCGCCCGATCATCTCGTCAGAGACGGTCGTGCTGTCGCTGCAAAACGGGCTCGGGCACGAAGACGTTCTCGCCGCCGTTGTTGGTGGCGACGCCGTGCTGGCAGGCAAGACCTACGCGGGCGGCGTCATGCTCGCACCGGGTCACGTCATTGTCGGGACTAAAGGCAAAGAGACGATCATCGGCGAGCTAAGTGGCGCGATGAGCGAACGTGCCCAGCGAGTCGCGGCCGCGTTCAACGCCGCAGGTTTGCGCACTGAAGTAAGCGACAACATCATGGGCACGATTTGGGAAAAGCTACTTGTAAACGTTGCAACCGGCGCGCTCAGCGGCATTACGGGCCTCACGTACGGCGAGCTCTATCAAATTCCCGAAGTCGCGCAATGCGCACGGGCTGCGGTTGCCGAGGCCATGGCCGTGGCCAAGGCCAACGGCATTCGACTTACGACCACCGATCCACAAGTACCGTGGACGAAGGCGGCCGCCGGCCTGCCGCCAGAGTTCAAAGCTTCGATGTTGCAGAGCCTCGAAAAGCGCTCAGTGACGGAAGTTGATTATGTGAACGGGTCAGTAGTCCGGTGGGGCGCGAAAGTCGGGGTACCGACGCCCGTCAATCAAGCGCTAGTGGCGTGCATCAAAGGTGTGGAGCGAGCGCTTCCCGCGACAACCCGTGCAACCCTTGGAGCGTCCGCATGAGTGAAGTAGGTAAGTCATACGTTGAACATGTCGCCATACGCGTTAACGACATTCACTGGCACATTCGCTTCTTTCGCGAAGTCTTGGGCATGAACATGCGTGAGGTCGATGGGCCGGTCGATGCGCCGAAGCAATTTTGGACCGTCGGCGGCATG
>JAKPSO010000952.1 GCA_029571495.1 Pseudomonadota bacterium | reverse complement strand
TCCGCTCACCGCCAGCATCGGCGTTGCGTTCATCGACGCGCAAACGCCGTTTGCGACCGCGCTTTCCAAAGCGGACGGCGCGCTTTACCGCGCGAAAGAGAGCGGGCGCGATCGCATTTGTGTTGCGTAGTCCAAAATCCTAGCGTCGTAAAAAATGCGTAAATTACATAAATTGTGTAATATGCGAAAAATTCGCCGCACTTAGGATCACGCCATGACCACCGCCGTCGAGTCGCTCCCGAAAGTCACTGCCAGTGCGCTCGTCACCGGCATGCAGCAGGTCACAAAAACGGTGCTCACACAAGGCGCGGTCGTCATCACCAAACACGACCAACCTGCGATGGTGCTCCTCTCCGTTGAGCGCTACCGCGAACTCGCGCAAGCCAGCGCACCGAATCTTGATGCGCTCACGAAAGACTTCGACGCGATGTACGCGCGCATGCAAGCACCCGGTGCGAAAAAGCGCTTGGCCAACGCGTTCGCCGCGAAGCCCAAGGCGATGGGCGCTGCGGCCGTTGCTGCGGCGGAACACACCGAAGTCGCCGATACCACGTCGGCCGCCTAGCCTATGCCCGCCAGCATTTACGTGCTCGCGGGCGTCAACGGCGCGGGCAAATCGAGCATTGGCGGCGCGCTGTTCGCGGCCAACGACGTTGATTATTTCAACCCCGACTTAGCCGCGAAAACGCTCCTCGACGCCCACCCCGCGCTCACGCAAACGCAGGCCAACGCGCACGCATGGGAGCAAGGCCGTCGCGGCCTCGCGCGTGCACTCGAAACTGGCGGCACCTACGCCTTCGAAACTACGCTCGGCGCAAACACCATCCCCGACATGCTCATCAAAGGCGCAACCAGCGGCGCAGAAATTCACGTCTGGTTCGCGGGGCTCGCCACCCCCGAGCTGCACATCGAACGCGTACAGGCACGCGTAGCCGCAGGCGGCCACCCGATCCCGGAAGCAAAGATTCGCGAGCGCTACACCAGCAGCCGCCAAAACCTCATTCGCCTGTTGCCGCATCTCGCATCGCTGCGCGTGTACGACAACAGCGAAGACAACGACCCAAAGCAGGGCGCGCAACCCGAACCGAAGTTGGTGTTGCACATGGAGAACGGGCGAATTGAATTCGCCACCAAAACCGTGCCGCAATGGGCCAAAGCGATTGTGATGGCAGCAGTGCGCGCGCAGGCGTAACTCGTCATCGTGGGAAATGTAGGGCGCAATCTCATTGCGCCACAAATTGATACACGCCAACTCGGACCGAAACGCGACGATTGCAGCCAAACCGTTCGCCCTGAGCTAGTCGACGGGTGTGACGCGACCCAGCCTCATCGCCAATACGCGCTGACAACGCATCTTGGACCGCGAAACGGTGCGCTCCTCGGTGCGAATTCAACGGGAACACCGTCGAGTGGACCCGTGATCGCTTCGCGATGGGGTTTGGGGGTGGTGCGCAAATTTGTCGTGTTTGGCAATCCTGTAAAAACGAGCTGATGCCCACAATTCAACCATTTGCATCTGGGCGCAACAAATGACAAAGTGTTCGAATAAAAATGTATTCGCGCGTCGCGTCTGCAAGCCGCCCCTTACATAATGAGCCAAGGATTTCCTACCTATAGCAAAGCAGCCCAAAAGGGTGACCGTGGTGTCGACTTAGTGTCGAGGGTGATCCATGAAGAATTTAACTGGCTATTTAAGAGAAACCACCAAGAGCATGATTTTGGAATCGACGCGCAAGTAGATGTAATTCTCGAAGACGGGACCGTAACCGGACAGATGCTTGCCTTGCAGATCAAATATGGGAAGTCATTTTTTGAAGAAAAAAATCAGTGGGGCTACGTATTTCGGGGAGAGCTTAAGCACTTCAATTACCTCGCAAACTACCCCACTCTTGTCCTAATTGCTATTTGCCATCCAACATCGAACGATATCTATTGGGTAGTTTTCAATCCCGAATCCACTTCGCGAGCTGGAAGCAATTGGAAAATAACCATTCCATTCGAGAACAAGTTACGAGGATCAAAGCAAAGAATTTCAGAATTGTTGCCGCGACCATCGGATATTTTGGATGAAGTGCAACAGTACTGGGCCCTCAATGAGGTACTTGTAACGTCGGACCACGTCCACTTCATTATTCACCGTGACGAGGTGGAGGCTCTAAGCGTGTTGTCTATCAGAAATTTCGTTGATCGAATACTGCGTACGAAAGAGCTCGCAGCCCACTGCCAAGGAAAAATTGAAATTAGCTTTCATGGGTATGACGATGATCCGCGAGAGCTTTATGAAATTCCAGAAATGCGGAGATACATTCCGATTTATGTAGGGGCCCTGCCTGAACTCTTCTTCTTCGCTTACACAGGCGAGCGAGCCTTCACCTTGAGCACTATCGGATTGTGCTTGTCCACCGTCGAAATTCAGACTCGAAAGCCAAACAAGGCCAATAAAATTCGCGTTAAGTTTTCCACCAAGGAAATTGCAGAACTGCTTGACAGTCATTTCCTAGGGCTCAACCGAATGACCGAGTGGCTCAACATGCCTACTGCAGAGAACCAACGTATTTCCTTTGATGTCGTACGCGCTTTTGGTTTGGACGAGCCAAATGAACATGACCAATCAAGCGTTCCAGCGTGACTGCAGCTAAGTCGTCCGTCCGGGGTTTGCTTCGTTTCAACGTGTTTCAGGACGGAGGCAATACGTCGCGTTTGCTGCGGGCAAATAAGCGCTGGTCCGACGCGGCGGAGCTATGTCTTGTGTGATTTCTGCTTCGATTTGGAAACGGCCCATCGCGGGCAAGCCCGCTCCCACAGGTTGGTGCCTCGCGCAGCCAATGGCTTTTCTGCGCCAACGACCGCCGGGCGGTGGTTACATGGCTATTTTCTTGCTTATCAACATATAAGAAAAACGGGCTGAAGCGACCGCCCGCTGGTCGTTGACGCCTTGTAGTTGTAGCTCACATCGAGAATCGCCGTTACATCCGCGAGCGCCATCCCCCACAATACGCGCCAAATTCTGCATCCCTACTGAGGAAATCGCCATGAAGCTCCGCCAAATTTTCGCCGCCTGTTTTGTCGCGGCCACAGCCGTCGTCGCCACCACTGCGTCGGCACAAACCAGCAAACCGCCGCTGAAAATTTTGGTGGGGTTTCCGCCGGGTGGGTCGGCGGATGTGATCGCGCGGCAGATTGCTTCGCGCATTGGTGCGAGCTTGGACGGGCAGGCCGTCGTCGTTGAAAACAAGCCGGGCGCGGCGGGGCGCATTGCGATTGATGCGCTGAAAAATTCGCCTGCGGACGGCAACACGGTGATCGTGATGCCGAGCGGGCCGGTGGTTTTGTTTCCGCATGTGTACAAAAAGCTTGGCTACGATCCGGTGAAGGATTTGACGCCGATTAGCCAGCTCGCGAGCTTTCAGTTTTGCATCGTGTCGGGCCCGAAAACGAACGTGAAAAACATCGCGGAAATGCGCGCACTCGCGAAGACCGATCCGAGCAGCACGAACTTCGGTTCGTCGGGTAACGGCACCGTGCCGCACTTCCTCGGCATCATGATGGGCGACGCGGCGGGCATTCCGATGAATCACATCCCATATCAAGGCGGCGCGCCGGCGATGAACGCGCTGATCGGTGGTCACGTCGGCTACACAATGGACGTGGTGACCGAAGCGCTCGAGCAGCATCGCGCGGGCAAAGTGCGCATCATTGCGGTGGCGGGCGCGAAGCGCGCGGCGCAGATTCCGGATGCGCCGACGCTGCGAGAGCAGGGCGTGCCGCTCGATGCGTCGGCATGGTTCGCGATGTACGGTTCGAGCACGATGACGAAAGACGCGGCGCAGCGCCTGAGTCGCGCCGTCGCGACCGCTGTGCGCGACGCAGAGTTCGCCGCGCGTTTAACGGCGCTCGGACTGGAGCCGATCGGCTCAACGCCAGAGCAATTGGCTGCCGTGCAAGCGGCGGATTTTGCAAAGTGGGAGAAGCCGGTGAAGGCCTCTGGATTCACTGCGGATTAGTCGCGCCTCGGAGCGCGAGCGGGAACTCGGCAAGGCATTCCCACTGCGCAATTGGCACGTTCTTCGATGAACGCGCGATGACGATGCGATCTAATGCGATGGGGTTCGGTGCGAGCGCCATTGCTTCGAGGTAAAGCTCGGCGCATTGTTGCGATGGAGTTAAGCCGTACGCGAGGCTGATGTGCGGAAAGGGCGACAGGCCGATGTCGGTGCCGGAGGCTTGTTTCACGCGTTGCTTCATCGCGACGCAATCGTTCGTTTCGTCGAAGCGAAGAAAGAGGCTGCGAAAAAAGTGTTCCGTGCCTTCGACGCGGGCGATCGGCCAGTGCTGAACGGCAAATTCGGCGGCGATCTGAGCGACGGCGCTTGAGAGATCGGCGAACGGCGTGGTGAGATCGCCCTGCAGCGTGACGTGCGGGATGAACGGCGGTCCGCCGAAGCGGCGAGCAAACCCATCCACCATCGCGGTTAACTGCTGTTGTTGCGCGGCTTCGGGTAGTAGCCACACGGAGTATTCGTTCACTTGCATTGTCTGGCGTTACGCAGCCTTAAGGTTGAGTTGATTCAGTCCGTTCGCGCTGAGCCCGTCGAAGCGCACGTTGGTTTCTATCGATGAACTCAATGGCGTGCATGCGGGCCTGCAACAAGCTCAGTCCGAACAGTGAAGTGCGTCGCCTTTCCTTACGTGCCCACTTTCGCGAGCACATCTGCCTTGAGGAAACGCTCGACAAACAGCATGAACAGAATCGATGGCACGAGAAGTAGTAGCGCGGTGATCGAGGCGATTTGGTAGTTGCCTTCGAGTGCCGCGTTGAGCATCGTGAGCGGCAGCGTGCGCACATCGGGTACGCCTACGAAGAACGTGCCCGAGAACTCATCCAACGAAATCAAGAACACGAAGATGGCGCTGGCCATGAGCCCCGGCGCCGCGAGCGGCAGTGAAACATTGAGGAACGCGCGCCACGGCGTTGCGCCGAGGTTGCGTGCTGCTTCGACTTGCTCTTCGTTCACCGCCGCGAACGATGCCGACGCGATCCAAACCGAAAACACCAGCCCTTGAATGGCGTGCACGAGCATCACGCCCCAGAGCGTGCCGTTGAGGCCGAGGCCGTAGAACATGCGCGCGATGTTCATGTGCACGGCAATCGCGGGAAACGCTTGCGGCAACAGAAAAACCAAGAGAAACAAACTCCGCAGCGGTAAGTTGCGTCGCGACAACGCATACCCGGCTGGAATTGAAACCAACAAACTCAAAACCACGGTCATCAATGCGATGGTGACGCTGGTCCACAACGCGACCATGGCCCCCGCTTCGGGACGAAACACACGGCCCCAAAACTGAAAGCCCCAGCGCAGTGGAAGCTTGTTCGGGAAGTACCAAGCCTCCGCCACGGTCCAGATCAGCATGTTCAGCAGCGGCCCGAAAATAGCGACGGCGAGCAATGCGATGAGCACGCTGCGAAGCAGCGCACTGAGCCATCCGTTTGCTCGCGGGAAGCGCGGTGTGCGCAAGGTGGGCAGTGTGCTGACGTTCATTTGGCCACCACGCGCGCCTGCTCGTTCACGCTCTGGCGCAGGTAGAACCACGCCACGACGCCGCTCATCGCGCACGAGATAAACCCCAGCGCGTTCGCGACGCCATAGTCGCTGTACGAATTTACGCGCCACGCCATGTCGACCGTGATCATCGTTGGCGAACCGGCAATGATCATCATCGGCACCGAGAGCGCAGAGAGCATCGTCACAAACGACAAGATGAGGCTCACGGCAATAGTTGCGCGAACCTGGGGCACCACAATTTCGAGCAGCGCGCGCAAGCGACTCGCGCCGAGGTTGCGCGCGGACTCGATCATCGAGCGATCCATTGACGCCATCGCGCCGGAGATCAAGAGCGCCGCGAACGGTAATTGCTTCCACACAAATGCGATCACGACGCCGCGCCAATCGAGCATGCTCACCGCATTGATCGGTTCGATGAGGCCGAGCGACATCAATGCATTGTTGAGCATGCCGTTCTTGGCGAGAAAGGTGCGCATGAGCTGCCCCGCGACGACCATCGGAATGAACAGCGGCCAGCGATACAACCACTTGAGAATCATCACCGCGCGACGGTTTTCGCCAAGCGTGAGATAGCCGCCAATCGCCACCGCGAATACGCCCGTGAGCACGGTTGCCAACACCAAGATGAAGACCGTGTAGACGATGTCGCCGGTGTAGAGAGAAAACGCCTTTTCGAAATTGGCGAAGCCCCAAACACCGGTCGTTTCATTGCGAAACGCGTAGGTCAGCGAGAACAGCAGCGGATACACGAAGAGCAACGCCACCATCAAGAGGGCGGGCGACAACAGCGCGATGGGAAGCGCGCGAGAAGTGCGAATGCTCATACGGTTGCGATCACGCTGATGTTCTGCGCTAAGCGATCAGTTGATCAATTCGCGACTTGTTTTTCGTACTGTTCGCGCAGGTCCGTGAAGAACGGCGCGATCGGGAAAGGCTTGCCGTTCTTGGCGAGATCGGCAGGCGAAATGTCGGTGAACAGGGCGGCCCAAGTCTTCGGATCGAGCGACGATTTCACTGCATT
>JAKPSO010000945.1 GCA_029571495.1 Pseudomonadota bacterium | reverse complement strand
GGGACCGACCGTCGGCGACGCGTCCCGTGTGCGCCTGAACGTCTACGCTGGAATGTTCGCGCGAACGCCGCAGGGACACCCGAGTCGATGCGCGGCGTACTCATGCGCAAGGATTTCATTAACTTTTCGGCCTGAAGCGTTAGTAGACGGCGCTTAGGGGCTGTATTTTCGTTAAGTCAACATTGTGATTTTTTATACTTCTACCGCTTCTATTTGGCCGTTCGTGCAGAAAAGTTTCTGGCCGGAGTCGCCCTCGGCATGCGCAGCGCTTTCGCGCGCAAACTGCTGCGTAGATCGCCGCTTCAAGACAATTCCCAATTCGGCAGTTGACGACCTCATTCACTATCGCGCCGATAGCATCTCTCATATGGTGAACCTTTTGGCGTCACCACCGAAAGCACGCCCGTGCTTGTCGCTGCGCTGCCGCGACATAGTCAAAATTGCACGCAGCGGCCTGATGGGTTCGCCGACTGGAGAAAGAACGTGAAAAACACGCGTACGACGCTAGTATCAAAATGGGTTTCAGCCTTCCGCACCCTCGCCTTCGCCCTCCCCTTGACGCTGCTCGTTTCGGCCTGCGACGCGCAAAAGCCAACGACTGGTGCGGCAGGTAAGAGCTCGAGCCAAGGCTTCCGCTGGAGCGAACCTTCGCTTACCGGCAAGATTGTGGACGCCGAAACCGGGTTGCCGGTCAAAGGCGCGTTTGTTTACGGTCATTACGCCACCTCCACGGGCACCCTCGCTGGCGGCTCAAAGTTTGGCGAGCATGTGCGCAGCTTCGCGGTTGAGACCGATGCCGATGGCGTGTTTAAGCTCGAAGCATGGAACACGGGCGACCGTCTAATTCAAGGCGAACGACGTGGCAAGTTTCCGATGATCTCTGTGTACAAGCCTGGGTACGCGAATGATCAGCAGCACAAAAATTCGATTCGCGAGTGGGATTCTCTGACGACATCGCTGTACTCAGTGCAACTCAATTTTCCGGCCGGCGCCATTGACGACACGCCGATCGATCGCCGCGCAAGCTCACATCCTTACAAACTCGTACCTGTGAAGACAGAGCTTGAGCGCTATACGGCGCTCACCGATTCCGGCGATGCCATCATGTTCGCTGGTGAATGCGGATGGGAGGTCTATGCGGGACTTTTGTTGGCACAGCACAACGAGTTGAAAAATTGGTATCAGCGAAATTTTCCGCCGCAGACGTTGACGGCTGATGGATATCCGAAGTCAGGTCCCGACAGTGTGCTTTGGCGAGAAAAATTTCGTTTCATTCGGGAGGTCTACGAGACGTTGGTGGATCGAATACTGCGATCGCCTCCGAACGCTAAGTGCGCGGACCCGCGCGAAATATTCAAGGGAAAGAGATGAGAAAAACTATCGCTAAAATACTTATTGCCCTCGCATTCCTGTTTAATTCCGCGACCGCGTATGAGATAAACAATCATGCAGATATGTCCGAAACGGCAGTGTCGATGTCCCAATTGGCTGACGCTAGACCTACCGGAACGCTGTTTCGGTTAGGTCTCAAACCTCTTCAGTTGGGGGATGAGAAACAACCCTTCCCCCTCGAAGCCGGCCTCGGCCCCATCCCCTACTGTTTCGGCTCTATCTCTCCCGGACCAGGAATCCTTACAACGTGGGCCACGCTGCCGCAGAAGCCGGGCGAGAGACCGAATCAACCCGACTGGGTTGCCGGTCTCGGCATTGCAGACATGATTCGCTACGGTGCCTGCTACGAAGATGCGACAGAGGTCAGCAAACGGCCGTTCGCTCACTTCTACAACCCGCAGAACAACGGCGCGCCGCTCACCGAGCTGAACACGCGATTGGGTCCGAGCTCGTTGCACTGGATTCTTAAACGTGACCCGTCCGACACACTGGCTACCGGCAGCAATCACTACACGTGGATGGATGCGCGCGACTATTTCTATCGCGCCATAACTCAACCTCGAAAGATTGATCGGAGCGCCAACTGGGGCAAGACTTTTCAGGCGCTTGGACATATCGTGCATCACTTGCAAGATATGGGGTCACCTCAGCATGTCCGCAACGACAGTCACTGCAACGACAATACCTGCCAGATTTTGGATCTGGGCTCGGGAACTCTATACCGCCCCAGTGGCTACGAAATGTTCTTTGAACAACAAGCCCTGCTCGTGCGGAATTTGGCCACAACCGCGACTGCACCGATGATCTTTGGATTACCGCGCCAGTTTTGGAACAGCAGGACCGACGATAGTCTCAATACGCAGGCGATGGAGCGTCCAGAGGAATCGTGGATTGGCGGCATCGCTGCGTACACGAGTTCGAACTTCACGTCTCCCGGCAAGGACTTTGAGGTGGGTGGCATGTTTAGTTCAAGGCTATTTCAACCAGCCAGCGGCCTGCCATTTCCGGAGCCATCGAACGTGTTCAATGACGTTCCGATGACGGATTTGTTTTCCGGCACGAACCTGGAACAGATACGCGTCAATCTTTGTAACGGCGACGCAACTAAGTGCAAATTGCGCTTTATGGGAACGCAAACCGATCCGAGTGCAAAAACGTCATCGGCGTCGGTCTTCTCACAGAAATCGCTGCGCCCGGAAACAGCGTACAGTGGCCCGGGTGTTTTTCAACAAAATTTCTTCACTTATCAGGATGCAGGCACAAAGCTCGTACCTAGAGCCGTCGAATACAGCGCGGGGTTGATCGATTATTTCTTTCGCGGCGAATTTTCGATTCGTCCGCCGGAGGAGCATCTGTATGGATTGCTTGACGGTGGTGATGAAAACTCCAACTGCAAAGATGCATGCGGGTTTCGCAAGATTCGGGCGCGCGTGACCAACACCACTCCGAACTACGGCGGTTCGCAAGATATGACCGCCGGTAAACTGCTCGCCGTGGTTCGATTCTCGCGAAACAGCTGCTATCAATCCGATTGGTCGGGCGATCTTGGCGAACTCAACCCGATGGATACTCAACAACAGAACGCGTGCTACGTGGCCGGTGCCACGGAACCCGTCGAGGAAGTTGTGGTGTCGGCCCACATTGATGTCACGTCGATGGCGGTCGGCGCAGAACAACTATTCACGTTTGACTTTTCGGCAAATCCCGTACCGATCAACGCGTGGAATCTTCAACTGCAAATAGTGTTCCGGGGAACATTGGGGGCTGAGCCCGATGCGGTAGCCACTTCAACGGTGCAAATGTCCGCGCCCACGGTTTTGCGCGTGGTGAACGAAAACGATTGGATTTGGATTAATCCGAATTTCTACAAAGTGGCAGACATTAAGTACGACCAATCAGTTCTTTCGCGAATGCACTCACTTTGCGTAGTCACTTCCCTCATAGACCATTGCTTCCCGCCCAGCAAGATGCAAGTAGATCTAAAAATCGGGGGAAACGTCGCGTTAGCGAACAGTTCTGAGCTTTCTATAGGGACACTCCATGCTTGTAATGCTGGGCGACCTCGCAGTGCCGTTAGACATTTGGTGGTTACATCCCCCCAGCAGTGAATTCGACCCTTTTCCGACTTACGTAAATTTGGTATCGGCGCTCCGAGGTCTGACTTGGGACTACTCGACTTCAAAAATAATGAGTACCGAATCGCTCAAAAACTACCGCGGGTGGCATCTCAACATGCGCACTACCGAGGATTGGACCGATGACAAAAACGGGCCAGCGGCTAGCAGCGCAGCGCATAGCGCCTTGCCGCCTCCCGCCAACACCGCGCCTACGAAACTAGTGTGGATTCATCCCGGCTATCAGTAACGTTCCTATCGCACTTTGAGCACGGTCATTCTGGTTCGACCTCTCTGAACCAGACGCGGGCTGAGCAGATGGATGCCGTATTGCGTCTACCGCGCGTCGTAGCTGATTCGGACCGTATCGCTCACCGGGTGGCACTGACAGGTCAGCACGAATCCGCGTGCGACTTCGGCTTCGTCTAGCGCGAAGTTTGCGTCCATACGCACTTCGCCTTCCAAGACTTGAGCACGGCAGGTGCAGCACACGCCTGCTTTGCACGCATACGGCACGTCAATACCAGCGCTGAGCGCAACGTCGAGTACTGACGCGCCTTTGTAGCCGACAGACAGGACGCGCTCGATGCCGTCGGCGATTACAGAAACGCGCGCCTGCTCGCTCGATGTGGTGTTACTCTCCAGCGAGGCACCCGCCGCCGCAGCAGCCTTCGGCGGGACGCCAAACATTTCTTTATGGATGCGGCTGTGCTCGATGCCCCCTGCTTCGCAGGCCGCGACACACGACTCGATCATCTCGCCGGGACCGCACACGTAGACGTCGTCGAAGCTTGTCGCATCGAGCGCGCCGGTGAACAACGCAGTCACTTTGTCACCATCGAGCCGCCCATTTGCGATTGGTGCGTCTTGAATTTCACCTGACAACGTGTGGTGCAACTGAAAGCGCGTGAGATGCGCGTCTCGCAAGTCTTCAATCGCCTCTTTGAAAACAATGTCCTTCACGCGTCGGTTGCCGTAGACCAGGGTGACCTGCGAATGTCGCTCCGTCTCAAGGATCGTTTTCAGAATCGAGAAAATCGGAGTGATGCCGCTTCCGGAGGCCAGCAGCAGCACTTTCCGCGCCCGCGAAGCGTCCGGCAAATACCGAAAATGCCCGTCCGGCGGCAACACGTCGATGGTGTCGCCAGCGCGCATTAGCGCATGTGCCCATTGCGAAAACTGCCCGTCGTCAACGCGCTTGATCGCGACGCGCCATTTGCTCTCGTGCGGCGCGGAGCACAGCGAATACGAACGACGCAACTCGCGGTCACCGACCTCGGCGCGCAGCGTGATGTACTGCCCGGCGACGTACGAAAACGCGTCCCGCAAGTCGGGTGGAACGTCGAACTCTACGGAGATGCAATCGGCTGTTTCGCGCGTGACTTCGCGAATGCTCAGCGGGTGAAAATGTTGTGCCATAGGTGCGGCCTACCAAGTCGCGCCCGGATGCTGCCGGGCGAGTGATTGCATTTCGGCGAGCACTGCACGCCGTGTTTCTAGTTGATCCGATGTCGGTTCGAACGCACCTATCGCTGGCCAAGGCGGCACTTCAAGCGTTGCTTCAAGAAAGGTTGAGCTCACCGATGCTTTCCACGCCGCAAAGCGCTCTGAAGCGTCCGTGCCGCTCAGCTCAACCGCAAGCATCTGCCCGCAAAGCGGCCACAGCGCGATGAGCGCACCCTCGACACGGCGGCGTGACTCAGCGGTGCCGTCGCCAAAACGCACGACCCATTCCCCCGCGTGCCGCCGTTGTACACGAGCTTCTTTTGCGGCGTTCACTGCCACCGTGGCGACCGCCCGATCTCCGCTCGTCGCCAAAGCGTCCCACAACGGCACAAACCACGCCGCGAGCAGGAACGACTTCATGATCGTGTGCGCGTAGTCGTCGTTTACCGCTTCCGCGAGCACGAGGCTTCGAAACTCGTGCGCATCGCGAAAGTAAGCGAGCGCGTCTTCGGTGGCCTGCGGGACACGCCGTGCCGCCACGATTTGGTAGAGCGCGCGCGCCTCCCCAATCGCGTCGAGCGAGCCGTTGGTCAGTGCAATGTCTTCTTCAAGCGCGGGGCCGTGCCCGCACCATTCGGACATGCGATGGCCGGACAGCAAGCAGGTGTCGGCCAGCATAAGGAGTGCATCTTCATGCAAGAAATTCGAATTCGACATAGATAACAAACGACGTAATGATGGCGCGTCGGCAAGCGGTGCCAACGAACGAATTGCGCCGCATCGCGGCGCTCAGAAGCTACATGTGCCCTACTTCGTCCGGGATGTCGTAGAAGGTCGGGTGGCGATAAATCTTCGTCGCCATTGGGTCGAAGTTCTCGGCTTTTTGTGACGGATCGCTCGCGGTGATGGCGTGCGAGGGCACGACCCAAATGCTCACGCCCTCCTGCCGCCGCGTGTAGACGTCCCGAGCCAGGGACACCGCGTGCTGCGCGTCACTCGCATGCAAACTGCCCACGTGCTTGTGGTCAAGGCCTTGCTTGCTGCGAATAAATACTTCGAACAGTGGCCACTGCACACTCGGCGCGTCGCTCATGACTTTGGGATTACTTGCGCTCATGCTGCGACTTTCATTGAGGAATCGATGGCTCGTTTGGCTTGTTTCGCGGCGTGTGCGGCGGCCGCCTCGCGCACCCAGCGACCGTCTTCGAACGCTTTGATGCGGTCGTGCATGCGCTCTTGGTTGCATACGCCGCCCCCGTTGACGACCCGCCAGAACTCGTCCCAATTGATCGCGCCGAAGTCGTAGTGTCCGCGCTCGGCGTTCCACTTTAGATCGGGATCGGGCAGAGTCAAGCCGAGAAACTGCGCTTGCGGCACGGTGGCATCTACAAATTTCTGACGCAGGTCGTCGTTGCTGATGCGCTTGATGCCCCACGCCATAGCGTTGGTGTGCACCGAATCAGAATCATGCGGCCCAAACATCATGAGCGACGGCCACCACCAGCGATTGACCGAGTCCTGCGCCATCGCCTTCTGCTCTGGCGTACCTGTGCAGAGAGTGCGCAACAAGTCAAAGCCTTGGCGCTGATGAAATGACTCTTCCTTACACACACGAATCATGGCACGCGCATACGGGCCATAGCTACAGCGGCACAGCGGGACTTGGTTCATGATCGCTGCGCCGTCAACCAACCACCCAATCGTGCCGATGTCGGCCCAGGTTTCCGTGGGGTAATTAAAGATGCTCGAGTACTTCGCTTTGCCGGAGTGCAAAGCGTCGATCAACGCGTCACGCGTGACGCCAAGGGTTTCGGCGGCCGCGTAGAGGTAGAGCCCATGACCGCCCTCGTCCTGCACCTTCGCCAGCAATATCTCTTTGCGCTTAAGCGACGGCGCGCGAGTGATCCAGCCCCCCTCGGGCAGCATGCCAACCACCTCTGAGTGTGCGTGCTGCGAAATTTGGCGAATTAGCGTTTTCCGATATGCGTCTGGCATATCGTCGTTGGGTTCGATCGATTCATCGCGCGCAATGCGGGCCTCGAACTCGGGATTGGCGTCGTCGGCTTTAGCCGCGACCGGTGGCGCGTTATCAAAAGACTGTGTATACATCTTGGGGGATCCCGCTACTGCTATCCTGCTTCGAATGAAAACGCAGCAGGTTTTTCAACAAAAGAGGCGCTATAGTATTCCCGACCGACCGGTCGGTAAAGAATAGTTGTCGAAAAGCGGTGTAGGCGCATCACGTACACGCATCCATCGTCCCGACGCTCGCCCTCTTCCCCGTACGGCCGATCACCGATAACATCGTTGCTGGTGTCTTGGTGGACACCAAGTGGAGTGAGGCTTGGCAGCGGACGGCACAGCGTTGGTGCGCTCACTGCAAGCGACTGAATCGCCGACAGCATGGCGCGAACGCGCACAAACGGAGCACAGTTGACCGACTACCAGATACCTAAACTAACGCCGATACCCATCAATTACAGTGTGTCGACGTTAGAGACTGCGCTCGAAGCGGGCAGTATCGGGATTTGGAATTATTCGCCAGCCACGCGAACGATCGACCTCTATCACAACATCGTCGGCGGCAAGTCGCTGGGTCCGGGTCGATACGTCGGCGACGTTGGCGAACTTACGCAGTTTGTGTGTGCGGAAGATCGCCACGCGTTTGAGACGATCTTGGCCGATTGCGAGCGCGGACACATCGAAGTCAACGGCGAATTCCGAATATTTTCAAGTGGTCGTACGATCAATCGTGGTCTGATCTGGCTCTTGCTACGTGCTCGTCGCACGACGGCGGAAGACGGTTCCGCGCGCTACGTCGGAGTCTTTTCCGACACGACCGAAGTGTCTGAACGGCAGCTACGTCGCTCGGCTTTCCACGACGCGTTGTTTTCCATCGCGCGCGATCCCGATGTGGTCGGCGGCAAGGACTTCTTCGATGCAACAAAGGTGATTCTCGGGCGAAGCGCGAAGGCGCTCGGCGTTCAGCGTTGCGGACTCTGGAAATTCTCCGATGACTACACATCGATCGAGTGTGTTGTTCACCATGATGCGCGGCCAGAGCAAAGCGATGCTGTCGGGGATGTTTTGCACGGTAAGGACTATCCAGATTACTTCGCCGCGATTTCGCAACGGCGCAGCCTTGCGATAAACGACACTTTGAGCGACCCGCTCATGAACTCCGCTCAAGCGGAGTACCTCAAGTACACCGGCGTGCGCGCGTTACTTGACGTTCCCGTTTTTCAACAGGGTCACCTCTGGGGAATCGTGTGTTTCGAAGACTGCGAGACCGCCCGCGCGTGGGATGCCGACGAATGCGAATTCGCGAGCTCCGCCGTCGATTTGGTCGCTTTGTCGCACGAAGCGACCAAACGTGCAGAGTCGGAGCGCGAACTGCGTCGCACACAAGAACGCCACGGCGCGTTTGTTCAGGCCAGCCTTGACTCCCTGTGGTCAGTGGCGATTGACCCGCCGATTGCAGTGTGGTTACCGCCGACCGAACAAATTGCGGCACTTCGCGAGCGCGGACTCATCGCTGACGCCAACGAAGCGTTTTGTCGTGACTACAAACTCGATGCGCAAACGATCATCGGGCGGCAACTATCGGCCTTTATGCCGGAGCTTTTCAAGGGCACATCACTCGGTGATTGGATCGATCGAAATTACAAGCTACATGAACGAGACATGCGCCGCCGCATGCCGAATGGAGAACACGAATGGATCTCGCTCACCTTGCTGGGCGTCGTTGAAAACGGCCAACTCATTCGCATGTGGGGCGCGCGGCGCAACATCACCGACCGCATGCGCTACCAAACCCTCTTGCGACAACTGGCGTATCGCGATCCGCTGACGGGTTTGCTCAACCGTCAGTGCCTTGTGGCTGAGGTCAACACCTACATCGAACAACCGACGTCTAGCGCAGAAGACAGTCCCAAAGGCCTCTTGCTGCTCTTGGACTTAAACCAGTTTAAGGACATCAACGACACGTTGGGCCACAACGCGGGCGATGAAGTACTGCGGCAAATTCGCGCGCGCTTCGACGAGGCGCTAAGCGACGAAGACGCGATTGCCGGGCGTTTGGGTGGTGACGAATTCGCGGTTTTTGTCCGCGGGACGAGTGCCGCAGAAGACGCCTCGCGGGTGGGCGACGCTCTTCTCGCATCCATCGCCGCGCCATTCGTTATTGGTGGCGGCAAATTCCATATTTCTGCGAGCATTGGCGTCGCGATGTTCCCAGCCGATGGCCGTACCTTTTCAGCGTTGTCGCACGCAGCCGACGAAGCGATGTACGACGCCAAAGAAACGGGCGGCGGCGTGCGACTTTATTCGAGTTCTACTACCGTCTTTGAACCACGCAAGCTGATGCTGCTTGCGGGATTGCCCGACGCCATCGAACGCGGTGAATTGGTGCTCGAATACCAACCCATCGTGGACTTAGCCACAAACCAGCCGGTGCGCATGGAGGCATTGGTTCGCTGGAACCACCCGGAATATGGCCGCCTGTGCGCGAACGATTTTGTAGCCAAGGCCGAGATGTCCGATGCGATTCGCGTGCTCACGTTGTGGGTCATCGACACCGCCGTTGCCGCAGCGCGCGACTGGCAAGTTATCGCGCCGAATCTTGGCGTCGCGATCAATATTTCGCCACGCTTGCTCGGCGACTCGAGCGTAATCGACCACCTGTTGCGCTGTGTCACGACGTTACGTATGCCAACCCATCTGGTGGATATCGAGATCACCGAAACGTCATTGATCCACAACCAGGAGCGCGCGGCGCAAATCCTCGAAACGTGCCGCGCACAGGGCTTCTCGGTCATCATTGATGACTACGGAGTCGGCTATTGTTCGCTCGCGTATCTGCGTCGCCTGCCGTTGAAAGGACTCAAGCTCGATCACTCGTTTGTCTCACGCGTGATCGACGATCCTGCCGACGCAGTGATCGTGCAATCGACTATCGCCCTCGCGCACAATCTTGGTATGACGGTCGTTGCGGAAGGCGTCGAGAACCAAGCCGTCTTCGATTTCCTGAAGACGCACGGTTGCGATTTCGCGCAGGGATACGGTATTGCTCGTCC
>JAKPSO010000916.1 GCA_029571495.1 Pseudomonadota bacterium | reverse complement strand
CGGGGAGGACACTGCGCAGAAGATCAGCGGCGCGGAGTTAATGAGCGTGGACGGCATGGGCCACGACTTTGGGGCGCAAGCGTTGCTGCTTGAGCGCATCTTGCCGTTCTTGCGGCGACATACGCCGGTTGACTAACAGCTTTTTGATTCGGGTGGCTGATCAGCGGTCGTTAGCGCCAATTTTGGCATGATGTCGACTACAAGAAAAAATGGCCTTTAACGACCGAACGACGGTGCATACGAGCAAAAAGCTGTAAGCGCTATTTACCCGTGAACCAAAGCAACGCGTGCAACGCCACCATACCCACGACGAGCGGGATGAACATGCCGCGTCGCCACCACGCGTACGCCCCCGCGATGATCGCAGCGACGATGTGCGGCCAGCGTGCGTGTAAATCAAATTGGCCCGCCTGCAACAAGATGAGCGGCAGCACGAGCGCCGCAAAAATCGCCGGCACCGCAAGCTGCAACGCGCGCTCAAAGCGCGGCGGCAATCGTTTGCCAGCGAGCAAACCGATGAACGAATAGCGAATCAAAAACGTACCGACCGCGAGCCCGATGATCGCGAGCCAGCCGTCGACCGAACCAAAGCCGCCCCAGTTCATTTCGCAGCTCCATCGCCGTTTTGGCGCGCCGTCATCAGCGCGTCGACGAGCATGCCCACGCACGTCCCAAACACGCACGCCGCAATCAGCCCGGTCTTCAGCGGCATCGCGTAAAGAACCACGCCAGCCACGCCGCCCGCAATCGCGGCAATCGCTTGCCCGCGCGACTTCAACAGCGGCACCACCATCACGACAAACGACAACGGAATCGTGAATTCAAGCTGCCAACTCGCGGGCAACTTCGCGCCCGCGAACGCGCCGATCGCGTTCATCAAGACCCACCACGGCCAAAGCATCGTTGCGCAACCCAAGTAAAACGCCAACGCATGATCCGCGTGTTCGCCGCGCTGATGCCGCGCTTCGTTCGAGATAAACGTTTGATCGACCAGAAACGCCGCCCAGAGCAGGCGCTCTTTGCGCGTCGCGTTCGCGATGCGCGGCGAGATCGCCGCGCTGTAAACCGCCATACGCAAGTTCACGACGAGACCCGACAGCACCGCGATCAGAAGCGGCGCGCCGCTCGACAGAAACTGCGTGAGCACCGCCTGCGACGAGCCCGCAAACGCAAACGCCGCCAGCGCCACGGCACCCCATTCGCCCAAGCCCGCTTGCACGCCCGCGACGCCACATACAAGCCCAAATGGCACGTAAGATGGAATCAGCGCGACGGTCTCGCGCAAACCCGCGCGATACGCCGCGAGGAACGCCGCGCGCGCGTCCGCCTTATGCGTATCCGCACTCATACGCACCTGCTCATAGGCGTGCGTAATGCACAAACGAATACGCTACATCCGGCCCGCCGGCCACTAGATGCGCGGAGAACGTCTCGCGCGATGCCTCGCGAAATTGCGAGCGATCCCACGCAGGGAACATCGTGTCGCCGTCAACACTCGCTGCGATCTCCGTCAAGTACAAATCGTCCACCAACGGCAACGCCTCGCGATACATCGCGTAACCACCGATCACAAACACCGGGCTCTCCGCAGGTGCGGGCAACGCGAGCGCAACCGCGAGCGACGGCACTTGAAGCACGCCGTCGGGCAACGCAAGGTTCGACGACGACACGACCACATGCTCGCGATTCGGCAACGGCCGCGGAAACGACGCCCACGTGCGCCGCCCCATCACAATGCGCTTGCCGGTCGTGAGCGTTTTGAAGTGCTTAAGGTCGGCCGAGAGATGCCAAGGCAGAGTGCCATCGCGCCCAATCACGCCATTAGCCGCCACCGCCGCAATGAGGGCCAGTCGCGGCCGAGAAATTGAAGTCATGGAGGGATTGTATTGAGGGCGGAGGCTTTAGCCCGACGGGGCATTCGTAAACGGCATCGGATGCCATCATCCTTGCGAGCCGGAGAACCCGCACCTGTGTCGCGCGAAGCACAAACTTGCCGTTCGCCCTGAGCTTGTCGAAGGGTCTGATGGAATGAAGAGATTCGTTTGCCACGGCTTCGTTTCGCCTTTCGGCGAGTTACTTTTGGCATTGCTGTACAGACCGGACACATGGTGGACAGGTGTGCGGGGACATAGTGGACGGGTTTCATTGTGATTGTGCCGTATCGCGC
>JAKPSO010000913.1 GCA_029571495.1 Pseudomonadota bacterium | reverse complement strand
GAAAGGATTGGGGCGAAAGTCTTCTATCCGCCCGTGGCCCTGTGCACGGACAATGGCGCGATGATCGCGCACGTCGGGGCGTTGCGCCTTTCAGAAGCGATGCGCGACTACGCCGTGAATGTGCGCCCGCGGTGGGCCCTGTCGGAGTTGATGCCAGCGACCACCATGTAGCCGCTACCGCGTCGATGCGTTCAGCGCTTCTTAAACGCGCTCTCCTTGCCCGACGCCAAGCGCGCGATGTTGTCCTTGTGCCGCCAGATCAGAAGCACGGCCATCACCAGCGCCGCGTAAAACGCAGGTCCCGGACCCAAGAACACCCAAGCCAACACCGGCGCCATCGCACTTCCGATGAGCGCCGCAAGCGAGGAGACGCGGCTCGCAGCGAAGATGACCGCCCAAATCAGCGTGAGGCCCAGCCCGACGCGCCAATCGAGCGCCCACAGCACGCCCGCTGCGGTTGCCACACCCTTGCCGCCTTTGAAGCCAAAAAACACCGGGAAGAGGTGACCCAAAAACACGGCGACAGAAACCAACGCGATGCCCGCGACGGTAATTCCCAATTGCGCGGCGAACGCTTTGGCGAGGAGCACGGCGACGACGCCCTTGGCCGTATCGCCGAGCAACGTGAGCAGCGCCGCCTTCTTGCTACCGCTGCGGAGCACATTAGTTGCGCCGGGGTTACCGCTCCCGTAGCTGTGAGGGTCGGGCAGACTCAGCGCGCGACTCACGATCACCGCAAACGAGAGCGAACCGATCAGGTACGCGACAAACGCCGCCGCAAAATCCGCTGAACTGAACACCATATGCGACGCCCCCTCCGTGACCGACTATCTAGAATGGTTGCGAGTGTAGCGACTTGCCGCTACCCGCCTCGGGACAACTTTGGACGTGGACATCATCTTCATCAAAGGCCTCAAATGCGAAACCACGTTGGGTGTGTACGAGTGGGAACGCGTCAGTTTGCGGCCGGTCGTCATTGATCTCGACATTGCCTCGGCCTCGAACGAATCGTTCGCACACGACAGCGCCGTGGGCTTGATGAATTACGACAGTATTTCCACGCGCTTGACTGAAGCCCTGAAGACACTGCACTACAAAACCGTGGAGCGACTGGCCGAGCATGTCGCACAGATCGTGCTCAACGAATTTCACGCGCCGTGGGTCAAAGTGACCGTAGGCAAGCCCGCCGCCGTGAAGAACGCTGCGATGGTTGGCGTGACCATTACGCGCGGCGTTCGCGCCGGGTAACGCGATTGGGTTTTGTGGGAGCGGCTTGCCGCGACCGGTCACGGCAACGCGCTCCTACATTTTGACTAGTGAAATGCTTAACCCGCGGCGCTCGCCTTATTGCGCTTCGCGAGCCATGTTCCAATGACGACGACGATCACGGCGCAGATGGCGCTCGCCCACATGTGCGCGTCTGGCGACTTCTCGAAGAACGCCTTGGTTGCCGGGTCTGTGACAAACATTTCGCCTGCCAAGAAGCCTAAGAGCGCGGCACCGAGCGTGATGATGATCGGGAAACGATCCATGACTTTCATCAACAGTGTCGAACCAAAAATGATGAGCGGAATGCTGATCGCCAGGCCCAAAATGAGCAACGTGTTGTTGCCCTTGGCGGCTGCGGCAACGGCGATCACGTTGTCCAAGCTCATGACCAAGTCCGCGATGAGAATGGTGCGAATCGCGGCCAACATTCCGTCTTTTCCGCTCTTGTGCTCGCTAGCGTCGTCCTCGTCATCGCCCTCGGACAGCAGCAAGCACAAGAGCGGA
>JAKPSO010000911.1 GCA_029571495.1 Pseudomonadota bacterium | reverse complement strand
CTGCTGCGCCATGCTGATCAGGCAATGTACGCCGCCAAACAATCCGGCCGAAATCGATTTCACATGTTTGACGCAGAGGGTGATCGTTTCGCGCGCGCTCGCGAAGAGACGATAGCGGAAATCAGGCACGGCTTGGCACTCGGACAATTGGTGTTGTACTACCAGCCAAAAATCGATCTGAGAACGCAGGACGCGATAGGCGTTGAAGCATTGATACGATGGCTGCATCCCTCGCGGGGACTTCTGTTGCCATCGGAGTTCTTGCCAACTATCGCCAACTCCGAGCTCGAAATTGACGTGGGGGATTGGGTGCTGGCGACTTCTTTGCGGCAGCTAAAAACGTGGAGCGTAACGGAACGGAGCTTCGCGATGTGCATCAACGCGTCGGCGCATCAATTGCTTTCTGCGGGGTTCGTTGATCGCCTGCGGCGATTGCTAGTTGAGACTGACTTGGACTCTCGTCGACATCATATCGAGATTGAGATTACAGAAACAGCAATCATGACTGACGTCGCTCGCATAGGGCAGATCATTCGGGAATGCCGGGTGCTGGGAGTTCGGTTTGCTCTGGACGATTTCGGCACTGGATACTCGTCGTTGACACATTTGCGTAGTCTCGACATTGACGCAGTAAAAATTGACTCGTCTTTCGTTCGTGGCATGTCGGAGGAGCCTCACGATCGAGCGATCATCCAGGGCGTTGTCGCCATGACAAAAGCTTTCGGTCGCGTGAGCGTAGCCGAAGGAATCGAGACAGAGTCTCAATTTCAGGCGTTGTTGGGGATGGGATGCGACGTCGGCCAAGGATTCTTCTGGGCGCCCCCAATGCCAGCTGAGATGTTTGATCAGTGGCGCTGACGCTACGACCAGGACAAGCTATCGCCAACCTTTGTTTAGGGGCGACCAGCGGCAGAGCAAACCGAGCGTGTCAAAGTATGCGTGCATCTGCTGGATGGCACCTTCTCCAAGCGTGCGCGCAATGCGTATCGCGCAGTACGCGTGACCGGTTGCGTGAATGCCACGGACTTCAACTTCGGCTGTAACACGATCACCGTCGGCGATCCGCGCGTCAATGTGTCGCGTCAGAGCGCGCGGATAGGCTCGTTAACGACCTGTGTACCTCAAGGTATTGAGGTTTCGTTTGGACGTTTTCGAGCGGTATCGAGACGGGAAATGGACAAATCGCTTCGTCGCTAATCAGCAGAAACGCTGCAGCCAGATCGCTGCGATCAATCGCGTCCAAGTCCAAAGTAACCTGAAACGAGAAGCCGGTTGCTTTTGGCAAACATCTATTCCAAACCTCACCAAGCGCGGCGCGCGATCAGCGGGGTCGGTCGCCTCGCTGTTTGCCTGGATTCGCGACCGGTCTTGGTGGCGCTCTCGCCGCCGACCGACCCCGCTCAATGCATTGAAAATAGTCGCGCTCAGTTGGCGTCGTCAATAGCAGTAGTACCTCGACGATACGAGCCATCGATCACCAAGTTATATGCCGTGCGGGAGTGTTGTCAACAGAGCTGCCGCACCTCATCGCCAATTCGGGCGAGCCGCCACAACCAGATCGCCGTCACCGCGCGTATGTCCTATTGACGCGGGAGGCATGCAAACATGTCAATAGCGTTATGGCAGAATGGTCCGAGGTCCAAACGAGATCGCGCCAGCACGAGACATCGAATCCTCTTTTTTCGTGGCGCTTTTTCTTTCATCCGCCGCTTGGGAGTTGGTACCACCAACCCGGCGGCATCAACAGGAGCGTACTGTGTCTGTCGAAACTCAGTTGGGGAACTACATCAATACTGTGCCTGAGTGCGTAGCCGGCGGCTACGTCGATATTGGGTCCGGCATGCTTCTCGCGGTCAAGACCGTCGACTCGCATCCATCTGAGGTGTTGACGCTGGTCGCCGCTGCTACCGCTGACTTGTTTGCCGGACAAAATGTTTCTCTCATCGAGACATTGTTTAACAAGTCCCGTGGCCTTCCGGAAACGGGGCACCACTACTTTCAGGAAATCATCGTGAACAGCGACAACCTGATTCACCTATTTCTGCGAGGAAAAAAATATCCTGACTATGTGGTGGTTTTGGTGTGCAGGAAATCTGCCAACCTCGGTATGGCGCTAACCAAGGCGCGTCTAGGACTTCCCGACCTAGAATCGGCAGTATAGGCGCACGTTGAATCTGTCAGGGAGCAAGTTGTTGCTGCGTCTGCGTCAGTACGGCGCGCTGTTTGGTCGCCGCGTGGTTCTGGCGGACGTGACTTGCGACTTTCCCGCGACTGGAATTGATGTCCTCATGGGGCCGGTCAGGGCCGGGAAGTCAACCCTCTTTCGGTCACTCGCTGGCGCCAATGACGCAAATCCACTATTTCGCCGTTGGGGTAGCGCCGAACTCGATGGCAGACCGATAGTGCCCGACAACCTGCCGCTGCTTGTGCAGCAGCACTCAACAGTGCTCATGGGCTCGGTCCGCGATGCAATTGTCACTCGCGTGCGCAACGAGCAGGTGCGCAGCGTTCGATCATGGGACGCGTTCGCCGCAGAGACGTTGAAGAGCTTTCATTTGACCGAGCTCACCAGTCAACTCGATGAACCTGTATTTGCGCTTGCGCCTCATTTGCAGCGTGCAGTCAACATCCTGCGATTCGCGGTTGCCTCTCCCAAGCTATTGCTGATTGATGAACCGACATTTGGATTGAATGAACGCAGTTCAGACTACCTGATTCATTGGCTTCGCGAACTGGGTGCACGGCTCAAACTGGTTGTCTCATTGCACCACCAGGGGCAGGCTCGATATCTCGCTGACCGAATCATACTGATCGGCGGTGGCTATGTGGTGTCCCATGCCACGACAGCGGATTTCTTCTCCAGCCGCTCGGATGAACTCGTGCGGCAGTTTATCCGCACTGGTTCGCTGTCCTTGCCCGCCCCGGACGCAGTGGTTGAGGATCTGGCCAGCGACGTTTCACCCCCCCGACCTCTGCTCCCGGCGGCGTTGGACGCTTTGGCCTCGATTCCGAAGGAGCCTGCGGTTGCGAATCGTCCTGAGTCACGTCCGGCAGCGATAAGTCCCCGGCCTGCCCGGCCTGTGCCCCTGGCCACCGTAGTGTCGAATCCCGGCCATCCGGCCGCACTTCCGGCACCCTCCCGCTTTGGGGTCGAGGAAGCGTCAACCGTCGGCTTGGTTACGCTAACGGATCATTCTGGACCCCGAGGTTTCAGTTGGATAATTCCCGGCAAACTGGCCGGTTGCCCAGAGCCCGGTATCACCGCGCCGCTG
>JAKPSO010000908.1 GCA_029571495.1 Pseudomonadota bacterium | reverse complement strand
CTAATCGAGACCTTCTGTTGCACCGGCATCCGTGCGCTCGCCGCGCACTCGGGGCGGTGTTTCGACCCGTGGTAGACGCTGCCATTCCCCTTTTACGCGCCGGAGCGCGCGGTGATTAGCGCCGCGGCGCCCTCGCCGGAGTGGCTCGCCGCGCAGCTTGCGGCGTTCTTCTCACACGCTGTGGCGCATTGGTACAGTCTGAAGCCCACGACGCTAGCGCGACGCAGCAGCCGGCACTTCACCGGCGCGAGCGGCATCGTGCGCCACGTTGCGTTGGACTTACAAAAGTGCGCTGAGACCGGCAACGACTGGACGAAATGGCCAACGACAGTGCTCACCGATTTCATATTGAAGTCAAACGCATTTGTGCCGCTGGTGGACGGCTTCGCGGTCGTGACGGGCGAAGTCGAACCGTCTGAACACGACGACACGCCGGACGCAGAAATGGTGGCGCTGCTGGCGGAGCAGCCTGAGGCGTTGGCCGCGTGGCTAGAACGAGACGAAGCCGACGACGCGCCGCTGTATGCGCCTTTCGTGGCGACGTGGCCACTGCCGCAACCCACGCAAACTACAGCGCCATCGTTGTCAGGGTTAAACGACGTTAACGACATTGCTCGGTTGCTTGACGTCTCGCGCGAGGAGTTCGACGATGCGCTCGCGAGATCGCGGTACCGGCTGCGCAGTGTGCGCAAATCGAGTGGCGGCGTTCGCTTGATCGAGATTCCGTCGGAGGCACTCCGTGTGTTGCAGCGGCGCTTGTTGCATCGTGTGCTCGATCACGTGGCCGCGCACGACGCTGCGCATGGCTTCGTGCGTGCTCGCTCCGTACGCACGCATGCAGCGGCGCACGTGGGACGCGAGGTGGTGATACGGCTGGACTTGAAAGACTTTTTTCCGACGATTAGCGGCGCGCGCGTATTCTTGTTGTTTCGCTCGTTGGGCTACAACGTGCGCGTGTCGAACGCGCTCACGACGATGTGTGTCGCGCAGCAGACGCGGCGTTCGTTGCGCGAGGCGTTATGTGCAATCACGTCATCCGACGAACGCAACGCATTCCTGCCTCGCTTCGGCGTACCGCATTTGCCGCAGGGCGCGCCAACCTCGCCCGCGCTGGCGAATCTGTGTGCGCGTGCTCTTGACGTGCGACTTGATGCGTGGGCCAAGACTTTCGGCGCGACTTATACGCGTTACGCCGACGATTTGGTGTTTTCGGGCGATGAGGTGTTGGCAAAATCGTGGCGGCCGTTCATCGCCACAGCGCGCGTGATCATCGCCGAAGAAGGATGGGAATTGAATCTGCAAAAAACGCGCGTGATGCGGAAAAGTGTGCGGCAGCGCTTCACGGGGCTCGTGGTGAACACGCGCGTGAACGTCCCTCGCGATGAATACGATGCGCTCAAGGCGAGCGTGCATCGCTTTTGCAAGACAGCCGCGACGGCGGGCACGGAGGAGTTACGCGTGTTGCTCGGCCGCGTCGCGTGGCTCGGGCAATCGAACCCTGCGCGTGCGGAGAAACTTCGAATAAAACTGTTTGCCGCGACCAATGCGCCAGCTCAAACGTCGAGTCAAACCGAATGAACTGCCGCTCAGGATGCGGCGCGTGTTGTATCGCGCCATCAATTTCGTCACCAATTCCCGGTGCGCCGTCGGGCAAAGCAGCGGGCGCACGCTGCGTGCAACTCGACGACGACAATCGCTGCAAGATCTTCGGTGACCCGCGTCGACCCTCGGTGTGCAGCAGTTTGCAGGCATCGTTGGAAATGTGCGGTAGCGACGAAAACGTCGACGTGACCCGCGGGCATGCGATGCAGTTTTTGGCACGGTTGGAGCGGGAAACGCGGTAGCGATGACCTCGTGTTACAGCTTTTGCGCCGCATGGGCAGCCCCACGGTCGCTTCAATACGTTTTCGCCCACTGTCGACTTAATACAAAACCGCGCGCGAATGACGGCAAAGCGGTCGATACCGCCTGAAAGCTATAAATCTCAGGACTACAATTCGCAACATCCCTCGTCACTCGCACCCAGACTGCATCATGGCCCCTCGCCGCACTACGCTCACACAGTTTTTAGTCGAACAGCAGCGCTCTGCGCGCGCGATCAAGCCGGAGCTGAGGCTCCTGATCGAAGTCGTCGCTCGTGCGTGCAAAGCCATCGCGGTGAACGTCGGCAAAGGCGCACTCGCCGGCATTCTCGGCAGCAATGACACTGAGAATGTGCAAGGCGAAGTGCAAAAAAAGCTCGACGTCATCTCGAACGAAATTTTGATGGAAGCCAACGAGTGGGGCGGTCATCTCGCGGGCATGGCGTCCGAAGAAATGGAGACGTTTCACGAGATTCCGAACCGGTATCCCAAGGGCGAATATCTCCTGCTGTTCGATCCGCTCGATGGCTCATCGAACATCGACGTGAACGTATCGATCGGCACCATTTTTTCAGTGCTGAAATCGTCCGACGAGCTCGGCCCAGTCACCGAAAAGTCGTTCTTGTTGCCCGGGACGCAACAAGTCGCGGCGGGCTACGCGGTGTACGGTCCGACGACGCTTCTCGTGCTGACGGTCGGCACCGGCGTGCATTGCTTCACGCTTGATCGCGAGATGGGCTCGTGGGTGCTTACGCAGTCGAACATGCGCATCCCGGAAGACACCAAAGAGTTCGCGATCAACATGAGCAACATGCGCCATTGGGACCCACCGGTGAAGCGCTACATCGACGAATTACTGCTCGGCGAAACAGGCCCCCGCGGCAAAAATTTCAACATGCGCTGGGTGGCATCGATGGTGGCGGATGTGCATCGCATCATGACCCGCGGCGGCGTGTTTATGTACCCGAACGATCAGCGCCCGACGCACCGCGCCGGGCATTTGCGCCTGATGTACGAAGCCAATCCGATGAGTCTCATCGTGGAACAGGCGGGCGGTGCGGCGAGCACCGGCAGTGAACGCATCCTCGATGTGCGTCCTAGCAAATTGCATCAGCGTGTCAGTGTGTTCCTCGGTAGCAAGAACGAGGTGGATCGCATCGCCGCGTATCACGCGGAAGCCACAAAGTAGAGGATCGTTGCGCCAGTGACCAACAAGCGGCATCACTCGTTCACCGGCATCACGCGCGAAGCGATCGAGAACGATCATTCGCGCGAAGCGATCAAGAATTCCCCGACGGCGAGTTCGGTGCTCTGCGACAAGTCGCTCGCGGCGTCGCTCGACGAGACGCTGAAAGATTGGGACGGCCAGAGTGACATCTACGTGTTCGGTTACGGCTCACTGATCTGGAATCCGTGCATGCATCACAGCGGCCGCATTGCCGGCACGGTTCGTGGATTTCATCGGCGCTTTTGTTTGTGGAGCAACGTTTATCGCGGCACGCCAGAAAACCCGGGGCTTGTGCTGGCGTTGGACCGCGGCGGCGCATGTCGCGGAATGCTTTATCGCCTAACCGCGGACGTGGCGTACAAGGAGCTCACGCTCCTGTGGCGGCGCGAAATGTTTGGCGGCAGCTACGTCGCGAAATGGCTCAAAGCGAGCACCGAAGACGGCCCCGTGCAAGCCATTGGTTTCGTGATCAATCACGCATCAAAGGCGTACGCTGGCAGGCTCTCCGATGACCAGGTCGTGCACAAGCTCGCGCACTGTCGCGGGCATTACGGCTCAGGCGCAGATTACTTGGTGCAGACGGCTGCAGCGCTACGCGCAGTCGGACTTGATGATCCGCACATGGATCGCTTGTGCGATTTGCTGACCGCGCTCGAAACCGCGGATCACCCGACCGGTCAACCGAGCATCTAAACCCAGCGTTAGCGTTCGGCTAATACGGCTGGCGCGCACACTGCGAATCAGAATCTCCGCGCTAGCGCGGCGCGCATGGCTGTGATACTGTGCGCGCCGAATAGACATCACTTTTTAGACACTTCAACGAGAGGGAACAATCATGGGTTTGCTAGATGGCGTTTTGGGAGCCGTGCTTGGCGGCGGAAATAACAACAACCCCATGGGCGGCGGTCAGCACGACCTGATGGGCGCCGTAATCGGCGGACTGATTCAACAAGCTGGCGGTGTGGGAGGCTTGCTCGGCATGCTCAAGCAAGGCGGCCTCGGTCAACACGCCGATTCGTGGCAAGGCACCGGGCAGAACATGCCCGTTGACGGCGGCGACTTGATGAAAGTGCTTGGCGGCATGATGGGTGGCGCGGGCCAACAACAAGCGCAAATGGGCGGGCAAGACGGCGGTTTGGGTGGCCTGCTCGGCCAAGTACTCGGCGGCGCAGCGCCGGGCGGTGCAGGCGGTAGCTTGGGTGATTTGCTCGGCCAAGCGGGAATCGGTCAGGACCAACTCGGCGGCTTGCTCGCGCAAGTGTTGCCACAGGTGGTTGATGGCATGACTCCCGGCGGACAGGTGCCTCAGGATCATTCGAACGACATGCTGTCGGGCGTGCTCGGCAGCGTGCTCAAAGGCGCAATGGGTGGCCAAGGTGGCAAAGGCGGCGGATTGTTCGGCTAATCTTGCCGATTGCCGGAGCGAGCGCGTCTCGCTCCTACAATGCAAGGGCGACTTCGGTCGCCTTTTTTATTTTGCCGAGGTTACGAATTGAATCTGTTTGATGCGACGATCATGGGCGTCGTCGAAGGCCTGACCGAGTTTTTGCCGATCTCCAGTACAGGGCATTTGATCGTCGCGGGTTCGCTGTTGGGTGCGCATGACGAGCGTGGCAAGGTCTTCGAAATTGCGATCCAAATCGGCGCCATTTTCGCGGTGGTGTGGGCGTATCGCGAGCGCTTTTTGTCAGCGTTCGTGAGTTTTTTGCGCCCTGGGGACGGCCAGCGATTTTTCGTGAATTTGTTCATCGCTTTTTTGCCTGTTGCGGTCATTGGACTGGCGTTAAACAGCAAGATCAAGGCGGTGTTGTTCAACGCCTACGGCGTCGCCGCCGCATCGATCGTCGGTGCAATCATTATCTTGTGGGCTGAGCGCGACAACCGCCGCGAGCTGCGCGAATCGCGCGCTCGCGTTCGCGACGTGGACAACATCACCGCGTTGGATGCGCTAAAAATCGGTTTCGTCCAATGCCTCGGTTTGTGGCCTGGCATGTCGCGTTCGGGCTCCACATTGATCGGTTCCATGTTGCTCGGTTTGTCGCGACGCACAGCAACCGAGTTTTCTTTTTTCCTCGGCGTGCCCACGTTAGCCGCGGCGAGCTTGTATTCGCTTTACAAAGAACGTGCGCTGCTCTCGGCCGCCGACGTGCCCGCGTTTGCTGTTGGCACCGCCGTTTCGTTTGTCGTCGCGCTTATCGTCATTCGTTGGCTCATCCAGTTTGTAGCGAGCCATTCATTGCGCGCCTTTGCGTGGTATCGCATCGTGTTTGGCATTGCGATCATCGCAGCGGGGCACTTCGGTTGGGTTAACTGGCCGAGCGCGTAACTAAGTTAGTGAAACTGCGCTGGCGGGAAGATTTGCAACCGTGGCGCAATAGCCGACAGCGCAAAGAAATCGCGGTCATTGTGAACCAATAGCGCGTCGTGCTCTATGGCGATTTGTGCGACCAAGCAATCCACAGCGGTGCGAATAGTGAAGCCCCTGCGGCGTGCTTTGCGATAAAGTTCTGCCGCCGCATCAAACGTTTCCAAACCGGGCGCGGCGGCCAGCATCAGTTGTTGCGACAAGATCGCGCGAATCTTCTGTTCGATCGCGGGCGTTCGCACACCCTGCATGACTTCAAGATAAATCATCTCCGTCAGCGCCAGCCCGTCAATCGCCTCACGCGCGAGCGCAAATTGCACAGATGCTGTTCGGCGATCTGCAAGCAAATCAATCCAAACGCTGGTATCAAGCAGAAGCACGCTTTGGACTACGCCTTCCGCTTCGCGGGCTTTTTAGCGGTAACTGTCGCTTTGACGCCATACATTGAGCGTGGCTCCTCCACGCGCTGCCAAGCGTCACCACCTCGCGCCACCTTGTGATCGTACGTCGGTTCCAGCCCACCAAGGCCGAGCAGACCAGCGATGCTTGGCCGCTTAGCGCGCGCGACCAATTCGGCCAGCGCGCGTTCCACCACTTCGCGTTTCGTGCGAGCGCCCGTGATCTGCATGGCCTCTGCCACGAGTTCGTCGTTCAAATCGATATTGGTTCGCATTCATCTATTGTACATACAATGTGTAGAAATGGCACAACTGTTATGCAGCCGATAGCGTCAGGCCCAACAGCGCACACACCGCAATCGTCTCCATCGGCCCGCGCTTGAACTTGACGAACGCACCGAGTGCCGCTATTGCAATCGCCGCCGACAAATAGTCAAACGTACCGCTGAAGCCCTTCGGCCAAAACGTGTGCTCCGCGAAGAACACGGCGAGAGATGCGATCACGCCGACCACCGCGGCGGTGATGCCCGTGAGCGGTGCTTGCAGTTTGAGCGAGCGCCGCGTGCTCTCAATAAACGGCGCGCCGGCGAAGATCATCATGAAGCTCGGCAAGAACGTGAAGAACGTCACGACGCTCGCGGCGAGCACGCCGCTCGCGAACGGTGAATTCGCGACCGCGCTTTTCACGCCGCCGAGATAGCCCACAAACGTGAGAATCAAGATGAGCGGCCCCGGCGTTGTCTCGCCCAACGCGAGGCCGTCCATCATTTGCGCGGTGCTGAGCCACTGATATTTTTCTACAGCCGCTTGCGTGACGTAGGGCAAGACTGCATACGCGCCGCCAAAAGTAACAAGCGCTGCCGAAGTGAAAAATTCAGCCATGTCAGCAAGCGCTTTACTCGGAAGTACGGCATACACCGCGACACCCAGCGCAACAAAACCAATGACTAAAGCGAGAGAACGCGGCCACGAAAAATGTGCGTGCGCGGGCGTGGGCGTGTCGTCATCGATGACGGCAGCCGCATGCGCTTTGGCTTTGCCGTCTCCATGCCCGCCGCTAATCCAATTCGGGCGCAGTTCACCGGTGATCCAACCCACGATCGCTGCGCCCGCGACGACCCACGGAAAGCCGATGTGTAGAAACGTCACCGCGATGAAAGACGCAACGGCCAGCGCCCACCAGACGGCGTGATTCAGTGACTTCGAAGCGATGCGATACACCGCGAACAACACCAGCGCCACAACCGCCGGCTTGATGCCCCAGAGCACCGCTTGCAACGCAGTGGTGTTACCGAACGTCACATAGCCCCACGCAAGTGCCATCATGATGAGCGCACCGGGCAGCACGAACAGCCCGCCGGCGACCACACCGCCCCAAGTGCGATGCATCAACCAACCGATGTAAGTGGCGAGCTGTTGTGCCTCCGGCCCTGGCAAAAGCATGCAGTAATTCAGCGCATGCAAGAAACGCTTTTCACTGATCCAGCGGCGTCGCTCGACGAGCTCTTGGCGCATGATTGCAATTTGTCCCGCCGGGCCACCAAACGAGATGAAACCAAGCTTGAGCCAGAACACGAACGCCTCCATGAATGTGGGCGCAACTGGCTTGACGGTGGTCGGTTCGCTCATACCGCTGGCTTCCAGTCGTGGGTTTCGTCAGTGGCATCGAGCGCCCAGCGATAGAGCGCGTCGTACACCGGCATCATCGCGTCGAGCATCGCGTGATCATCGTTGAAGTTTTTGGACATGCCGAGCGACACGGCGAGCAGGCCAGCACTTTGCGGCGCGAGATCGAGTGCGTCGGTATCCGCGCCGCGCACGATCGTGGCCAGCCTATCCAATGCCGCGCTCTTTAACTCGAATGCGCGCAGGAAATTGTCGAACGAACACAGCCGCCCGTCATGCTCCAGCGGTGCACCGGGAATGTCGTATGCCACGGCGTTGTTCGCCTTAGCAAAGGCAAAGACTTCCCCCGTGGGCACGTAGAAAAATTGTGCGCTCGGATCTATAAAACGCCGCACCAACCACGGGCACGCAATGCGATCGATCTTTGGGCGAGCACGTGTGACCCAGCGGCTTGTGGATTCGCCCGTCACGCCTAAGTCGGGTCGCTTCTTCACGATCATCCCGCCAGCGGCCATCCACCCTCGCAGACCGCCTTCGAGATAGGTGGCGTCGAGTTGTTCTGCGCGCAATTTTTCTGCGCCAGTAACGCCAACGTGCGCGCCTTTCACGCAGTACGCCACAACGTTTTTGCCTCCAGGCAACGCCGGATTCGCGTCCGTCGCGTGGTAGTCCCAACGAATCGATCCGGGAATAAAGTGGTCGCTTGCCGCGAAGTCTTCGGCTTTGCGCACGTCGACAAACAACGGTGCGTCCGGCGTACCGATGAGGCGCACCGCAGAAGAAATTGGCGTAGAAGAAACGGTGTCCATCGTGAACCTTCCAATAGAAGAAAGTGTTGCAGATTGGACGAGACACCGTCAGGCCGAAATATGTGAACTCATCACGGCAATGGGTTCTGCGACAACCCACACCAGAAGCATACATCATGCGTATCGGCTCACTTCGAGACGGGCAGCACCGAGCGAATGCCAAACACAATGCCGACGGTGACCAGCGCGAGGCCGACCAACAAATTCCAATACAGCGGCTCACCCAAAAACACCACGGCACCGAGGGCCGAAAGTGCGGGCACCAGTGCGGTTACCATCGTCGTGCGCACAGGTCCAAATGTCTCCACCATGCGCATGAACGTGATGCCGGATATCACAACCGAACCGATGCCTTGCGCTAATGCTTGCACTGCGATTTCGCTCCACGGCGCTTCGCGCAGGTGACTCGCGATGACACCGCCATACGCGAGCACGGCGTAAATCGGTACGTAAGTCAGCATCGCAAAGACTGACACCGCAATCGTCGCCGGTATCGCGGCGAGCGCATTCTTGCGTGCGATCACGGTGTAAATCGACCACGTAAACGATGCGGCCATGAACAGCACATCGCCTCGCCAGACGCCGCTGCCATCGAAGGCCTTGAGCAGGCTAGCGCCACCTACAAACAATCCGCCGCCGATGATGAGCGCGAGCCCGAACCAACGTGCACGCGTGACGGGCGTGCCGATAACCGCCATCGCCAGAAGCGTTGTCCACAGCGGCAACAAGCCCGGCATCAACACCGATGCATGCGCAGCGGGCGCAAATAGAAAACCGGTGTACGCCAAACTGCCGTAACCGACGCCGCCGATCATTCCGATCAAGGCCGTGAATCGAAAGTTGAACGGTGAAAGACCACACCAGTAGTCGCCGTCGGGATGCGCGAGGCGCTGTTGTCGAACCCACCACCAACCCCAAGGCACCATCACGATGCCAGCGCCGATGAAGCGCACAAAGCCGATGTCAAATGGCGTCAAGGTCTTATGCGCCATCGCGCGCGCAAACACGATGAAACCCGACCAGATGGCGACCGTGATGATGGCTGATGCGATGCCGATGGTGCGTTTTGAGAATTGCATGTGGGGATTATCGGCTGCGCGCAATTCCTCCTCCCGCCCGACTGCT
>JAKPSO010000904.1 GCA_029571495.1 Pseudomonadota bacterium | reverse complement strand
TTGCGCCAAGCTACGCCTACGCCAAAAAAGGATTCGAAACGCTGCGCGCGTTGATTTAGGAAGCCCATGCCAAGTCCACTGCTCATCAAGGCCGCGCGTGGCCGCAACATCGTCGACATCACGCCCGAAAGCGCGGGCTGGAAACACGTGGGCTTTCCAGCCCGCGCTTTCGGGCGTGATGTCGACGATGTTGCGGCCTCGCGCGGCCTTGATGAGCAGTGGACTTGGCATGTGCTTCCTAACCTAAACTAAATCAACGCGCGCAGGGTTTCGAATCCTTTTTTGGCGTAGGCGTAGCTAGGCGCAACCGCCGGGTCTTGCTCCGCTTCAACGACGAGCCAGCCGGTGTAACCATGCGCTCGCAGTGCTGCAAGTACGGCCGCAAAATCAATCGCGCCGTCGCCGGGCACCGTAAACACGCCATTGAGCACGCCGGTGAGAAAGCTCCAGCTTTCGTTGCGCGCCATCGCAATGACCTGTGGCCGCACGTCTTTGCAGTGCACGTGAACGACGCGCGAGAGATGTTTCTGGAGCAACGGCAATGGGTCCGTCGCACCAGCGAAATACGCGTGGCCAGTGTCGAACAGCAGAAACACTTTGCTCGGGTCGGTGAGCGCCATCAGAGTGTCGATGTCTTCGGGCGACTGCACGTACGCGCCCATGTGGTGGTGATATGCGAGCTTGACGCCATACGTCGCGATGAGATGCGCGCCGAACGCGTTCAAGCGTTCCGCGTACGCACGCCACAATGCGTCGCTCGCGAACCGTGGACGCTTGGCGAGCGGTGTTTTGATTTCGCCTTGAATCGTGCCGCCGCATTCGCCGTAGACGACGACTTTGACGCCGTTAAATTGCAGCTTGCTCAGGTGCGCGCGACAGCGCTCAATCTCCGCCGCCACGGCGTCGTCGTTAGTCTGTCCCGGCGCAAGCTCCGCGAGGAATCCCGAATACCAACCCGACACACAGGCGAGGCCGTATTCGTCGAGTTTCGCCTTCAACCCCGGCCCGTCTTTCGGGAATTTATTGCCGAGCTCGAAACCCGCGTAACCGATTTCGCGGCCTTCCGAGAGCGCGACTTCGAGTGGCGTTTCGCCACCGAGTTCGGGCAGGTCATCATTCATCCAACTGATGGGATTGATGCCGATTTGTACGTTCCAGTTCATGCGTGCTTACCGTTAAATGCGTTGCTGTGTTTTGCCGTCGATGTAGCGCTGGTGCGCCGCGTTGACGTCTGGCCGCGTCGACACTTCGGGGATCGCGACTTCCCACCAGGTGCCGCCGTCGTCGGTTGTGCGTGTATGCGTCGTTTTGATCACGATGACTTGCGTTCGTGAGGCCGCGCGCGCTGCGACCATCGCCTCGCGCAGCGAGCGCACATCCGCCACTTGCACCGCCTCTGCGCCAAGGCTGCGCGCGTGCATCGCGAAGTCCACGGGCACCACTTCGCCCTGCGCCGCCGTGCAGTCGTCGAGCAGGTTATTGAAGTGCGTGCCGCCGCTGGCGAGTTGTAGCCGTTGGATGCAACCAAATCCACGGTTGTCGAGCACCACGATGATGAGCTTCAACCCGAGCATCACGGAGGTCGCGATTTCGGAGTTCATCATCAGGTACGAACCGTCGCCGACCATCACGATGACTTCTTGTTTGGGCCGCGCCATCTTCACACCGAGCCCGCCGGCGATCTCGTAGCCCATGCACGAGTAGCCGTACTCCATGTGATAGTTGCCGGGAAGCGCGGCCCGCCAGAGTTTGTGCAGTTCTGCGGGCAATGTACCGGCCGCGCACACGACTACGTCACGGCGGTCGCTGTCGGTGGCAGATTCGCGCACCGCGCCGATAACCTCCGCGTCGTACGGCAACACGTCTTTCGGGTCGTTGTTTGTGAGTTCGCTGACGCGCGCGTTCCAACGTGAAGCGAGCGCTTTCGCGCGCGACGTCCATGCATCATCAGCAGTCCAACCATTGCACGCGGCACGTAGTTGGTCGAGGCCGACGCGAGCGTCCGCAACCATCGCCGTGCCGCTCCACTTTTGCGCGTCGTGCGGCTGAACGTTGAGACTCAGTAGCTGGGCGTTGGCAAACAAGCTGTGCGATCCCGTCGTGAAGTCTTGCAGTCGCGTGCCCACCGCGAGCACAACGTCTGCCTCGCGCAGCATCTCGTTCGCGGCGGGCGAGCCCGTGACGCCGACCGCGCCGAGGTTTAGTGGATGATCCCACGGCAGGCTGCTCTTGCCCGCGTGCGTTTCGGTGACGGGGATGCCGAACGCGTCGGCGAACTCACGCAGCGCGACCCACGCTTGGCTGTAGAGCACGCCGCCGCCGGCAATGATGACGGGTTTGCGCGCCCGGGAGAGCAACCCTTTCGCGCGTTGCAGCTCGCTGTCGTCGGCAGGCGGTCGCCGAAAGCGTACGACCTCTGGCGCGAGGAACCACTCGGGGCAATCAAATGCTTCGGTTTGCACATCCTGCGGCAGCGCGAGGCACACGGGGCCACAGAGCGCCGGGTCGGCCATGGTTGCGACAGCGCGCGGCAACGCCGTGAGGATTTGTTCTGGCCGCACGATGCGGTCGAAGTAACGCGTGACCGGACGAAACACATCGTTGGCCGAGCAATCACCCTGCCCGAAGTTTTCGATTTGTTGCAACACGGGGTCTGGCGCGCGCGACGCGAAGGTGTCGCCGGGCAGCATTAAAAGCGGTAGCCGATTCACATGCGCCGTCGCTGCGGCGGTCACGAGATTCGTCGCGCCGGGGCCGATGCTGGTCGTCACGGCCATGATGCGACGTCGAAACTGCGCCTTGCCGTAAGCAATCGCGGCGTGCGCCATCGCTTGTTCGTTGTGTGCGCGAAGCGTCGGTAGCGCCGCGCGGTCCGCCCAAAGCGCCTCACCCAGCCCGGCTACATTGCCGTGCCCAAAAATCGCGAACACGCCCGCGCAGTAGGGCTCCAGCGCACCGGCGGCGTTCTCCACGCGCAAAGCGGCCAAGTGCCACACGAGCGCCTGCGACATGGTCAATCGTTGTGTCTTCATCGCCTTCTCTCTAAGCCTTGCGTTTGCGCCACGCGTCGACAAGCACGCCGTAGTTTTGCGCGACTTCGTTCACCAGCGCAGCATCATCGATGTCACCCCGCAGCCACCGTAGCGACGGTGCGGCCCACAGCGTACGCCCGACCATGAAGCCTTTGACGATGGGATGCGTCGCTTCGCGGAACGACGCCGCGAGCGGCGCGAGTGGTTG
>JAKPSO010000264.1 GCA_029571495.1 Pseudomonadota bacterium | reverse complement strand
ACGCTATTCCTGCACGGCAGCAACGACTACCGCATCCCAATTGATGTCGCGCGAAAACTCTACGACGCGGCGCCCGAGCCAAAGCGTTGGCTACTCGTCGACGGCGCGCGCCACGTGGACATCCCGACGCGTTTCACAACTCAATGGTCGACGGCGCTACAGGAGTTCATGAAGCTTGGCACGATTACAACTGCCAGCGCTCGGCCGCAGTGTCGCGCCAACACTTAGCGAGCGAAACCATCAAAAAAAGTTACGCCGCGTTTGAAATTGACGCCCCCGCGCAACGCCGATATAGTGCGTCGCATCAGTGCAAAAGGGGGACGTCACGCGTTGCACGCATCAGGGAGGATGCGGGCAATTTACTGACGAGTACACGCTGTTCCTTTTGACGTTGATACGCGCGTCGCAACGATGCGCGCAGTGAATTTTCATCGTCACGACTCGCTCAAGGAGGAGCATGTATGAAGCTTGGATCATGGAGCTGGCGGAAGAGTGTTTTCGCGTTTGCTGTCGTCGGCCTGGGTATCGCGGCGCTCGCGCACGCGACAAACTACTCGCTATGGGTGAACGGACGCACGGGAGGTGGCCAAGTCGGAAACCACGCCGACTTCACCTATTGGGGTCCCGCAGCGACCGCCGCGGGCGTGAACAAAAAGTCCGTGAACTGGGATGGCTACAACACGATCGCCTCCACCAACGGCGGCGTACGTGACGCGCTGGATTGCTACTGCACCGGCAACAACTGGTGCTACGTCGCAGCACACAGCGCAGGCAATCTGCAAGTGGGCTACGCGCTTTCACTCTACGGCGGCTCCACACGCACCAAGAAAAATGGCATTCCGAACGCGAGCGGCGTGTGCGGCAGCGCAGGCACCGGCACGCAAACAGGCTGGAACATCAAGTGGGTCGATGTCGCGGGCGGTGCGGGTGGAGGCTCCGAGCTTGCCAACGCGGGAAGCTGGGCGCTTTCTGAACCCTTGGTGGGCGATCTAAAAACGGCCACTGCACGCGCGATGTACAACCACAACACCACACGCGGCGCGACGTTCTATATGTTCGCCGGCGCGAGCGGCACGCTCTACTCTGCGATCCTGCCAGGCCAGGATGACGAAGCGATCGCGTATCACTCGAGCGGCGGCGTGTCGGGCAGCAGTGGCGCGAGCTTCTGCAACGCCTCGGATTGGTTCTGCAACGACCTCACGATGGGCACAGCGGCCAACGAAGGCGGCAGCACGAAGTGGACTGGCCACAACGTACAGTTCCGCGACAACAATGAGTCGTACAACCACTACACCAACGGCAATTGGGGCGGCATCGTGTCGCGCGCGGTGGCCGATATGGTGGTGAATGCCCAATAGTCCCGATGACGCCAGCGAACTTCGTCCGCGCGCAAAGCGCGGTCGTTGGGCGCTGGCCCTCGTGCTCCTCGTAGTAGCGGGCGCAAGCGGAAGCTGGTGGGTGACGCGTGACAGCAGTGGCGACAACGCACAAGCGCAGCGAAGAGCCGCGCTACGAGCGTCGTCAGACGCCGCAGCAGCGGCCAACGGCGTCGGGCTTACGCCACGCCAACCTGGAATCGTCACGGTAGGCGGCGCAAAGGCTGACGCACTGGAACTCACCGCCAGCGCCGACCCCAAGGCCCAATTCGCACTCTGGTCGCAGCGGCTCGCGCGCGCCGAGGACGTACTCGAAAACTATCGCAAACAAACGATCTACCCGTTCGAGTCGCGCCCTGCTCGTGAGCACGCCGATCAGATGTACCCGAATCGACCCGTGACCGAGGAGCGCCGTCTGACCAACCCCGGCCAAAAGCCGTCGGCGGCGGTGCGCATTCGAACTTCGCAAGAGCGCATTTACGTTGTCGGCAATGAGACGGTGTTGTTCACCGTTTCGGCGCTCGATTGGAACGGCAACACGCTTCCCCTCGCTGTCACGCGCGCCACCGCCGAAGATCCGCCGCTTGACGGCAAACCATCGAAGCGAAACTCCGTCGCGCTTGCCTTCAATGACGAAGGCGCGAACGGCGATCTCGTCGCGGGCGATGGCGTGGTGAGTGTTCGCCTAAGTCCCGAAACGCAAGGCTTCGGCGGGCACGCGGGAACGATTCGAGTGTCGGTCTACCTCAAGGTAGGCGAAGAAACGGGATTCGCGTTTTTCGATATTTTTTACACGCCGAATCCACCCGCTGTTTGGGCTGCGAGCAACGTCGCGCGCGAAGCCGTCGAAGCTGGCTCGCTCAATTTCTATTTGAAGGCACAAGTGCGCGAAGCCGGGCGCTATGTCGTCACAGGCCGCATCGATGACGCCAAGGGTCAACCGTTTGCGCTCGTCTCATTCAACGACGAAGTGACCGTCGGGCCGCGTGAATTTAGGCTCAATCTCTTCGGCAAGTTACTCGTCGACGAGAAACCGAATTTCCCGCTGACATTGCGTGACGTAGACGCTTTTCTGCTCAAACCCGATGTAGATCCTGATCGCGCGCTTATGCCACGGCTGCAAGGCAAAGTCCTCGTGAGCAAAAGTTACCCACTCACTGCCTTTTCTGAAGCCGAATGGAACAGCGAGGAGCGCGAACGCTACCTTGCCGAATACGGCCGCGACGTTGAATCTGCGCGCGCGCATTTGGAGCACATTCGAAAGACCATGGGGCAGTAGTCGACTGCCGTTCGGCGGAGACCGCGTTTCGCTGCGAATTGCGGTGCGATACTTAGCGCTTAGATCGTCCCTCCTCGTACGCCATGGCTCCGCGACTGATTCGCAGTTATTCCAACCTTAGTTCGACGCTGATAGCGCTCGCTTGGATTGCGCTCGTTGCGTTCATCGGCGTGTGTTATTTCAACGCGACGATGAACCACTTCTACGGTGAAGGTGGATCGACAGACGGCGGTTGGTTTTCTGGGATGATCTGGCGGACGAACGCATCCCTTCCGGGACCGCTCTTTTTGGGTTACGGCGGAAAAACCTACTTCGGCGCGCATTTTTCGCCGATTCTCATCTTGCCAATGGCGCTGAGTTGGGTGTTCTCCAAGGTCTCGATGGTGCCGCTTTACGCAATCACGATTGGATCATTGCACGCGATCACAAATGCTTGCTTTGCACGCGTTAGCTATGCCGCGATGGCGACACTTGTTTCGCATCGAGTTCTGGCGCATCTCTTGGCGCTTACGTTTACGTTGACCTTCGCGTTTGGCGCATTGCAAGCGGTCCACGCGGGGCTGCCGCACTTTGAGATCGCGCTCGTCGGGCCTATCGTCTTGTTCTTGTATGCCATCTTGTGCAAGCGCTACCTGCTCGCGACGTGCATGCTCACGATCGCGTTCACTGTCCGTGAAGATGCCGGAGTGATCGCGAGCTTCTTCTTAGCGCCGTACGTGTTGTGGCAATGGCGGCAAGGCCTATCGACGCGCATGAGCGGTCGCTTCCTGCTCGCAGCACTGGCCGTGAGTACGCTAATTTTGTTCGTACTCATACCGCACGTCTTCCACGGCTATGGGTTGTTCCGCGAAACGTATATCGGCATTCCCGCGTTTTCGCACTTAACGTCGCAACACTTTCGCGAACGAACGCTCTTCCTCCTTTATCAGAACAATCACATCATTCTCGCGCTTCTCGCCATCGTTGCGATATCGGTGTGGTTTCGACAAACCATATTCTTGATTGGCGCGGTTGGCGCGGTCCCGTGGATATTGATCCACACCTTTCTGTGCACTCATTACACCGGCGGCACGCTTTCCTATTACTACAGTTTCCCGGTGCTTATCACTATCGCATGGCCATTCATCGCGATCGGCGGCGGACAGGCCTCCATGCCGTCACCTGAAGGCAAACTGCAAGGACTCGCTTCGCTCATCGCGGTGATGGCATTGGCTTGCGCGGCGCCGATTCAGAGCATCGCGAAAGGCGACTTGCTTCGTCCGTACAAATTCTTCTCGTTTCAGTCGCGCTTTGACCAAGTCACGGTCGATGCCTATACCTCGTTCTTTGAGAAATTTTCTCGTACGCGCGCCGAGTTCGGTCGGGTATGGGTTTCGCTGCAAGTTGCATCGCATGCGCCACAAAGTTTTCGGCGTACTGAGTGGTTATACGACGTAAAGGACGCCACGCCGGAGCGGCGCGCAGTGCTCTATCGCGCCGACACGGTGATCGTTTTTGAGCGCGTTTTCGATTGTCCCGAATTTGAGCCACTTGATCGCAGTTTGTACGACAGCTTCCAAGTATCCGGCACAAGACTCAACCTGCTACGCCGTAAGGGGCTAGCCGTGCCCGAATCGATCGCCTCCCTCCTTACCCCGACGAAGAACACGTCGCTGCCGATGTGTGTTCGCGATCCGTCACGCGGCTGAGAGCAGAGGCACGGAGGCGACCTGGAACCGCAGTTGCTAATTTCGGCAACTCGGCCCGACTTGTACGGTCAGGAGTTATGCCGCCCGTTCGCCTGGGTGGCTCAACCCGACAGGCGCGATCCCGATCACCAACTTCGCCACATCAAACTCCGCTTTCAGTTTCGCCTCATGCGTTTTCGCGGCTTTCAAGTGCCGCTCTTTGACATGACCGTAGCCGCGAATGTCTTCGGGGATGCTCGCGAGTTGAACGGCCAGTGCGTGGTTGTGCGGCGCGAGCTTGGCTACAACATCTTCGATCAAGCGACGATAGTCCACTTTAAGCTGTTGCTCCATGCGGCGTTCGTCCGTGTTCTTGAAGATGTCGAGCGCACTGCCGCGCAAGCCTTTGCGTGACGCAAGGAAGCGAAACGCCTTCATCATCCACGGTCCGTACTGGCGCTTTTTGAGTTCGCCAGTGACCGGGTCTTTCTTCGCGAAAAGCGGCGGCGCGAGGTGAAAGTTCAACGTGTAGTCACCTTCAAATTGCCCAGCGATGCGCTTTTCGAATTCGCCGTTGCTGTGCAGACGCGCAACTTCGTACTCATCCTTCACCGCAAGGACCTTGAAGTAGTAGCGGGCCACGGCTTCGGTGAGTGTCGTCTTGCCAGGGAGTTTCGCCGACTCTGCTTGGCGCACGAAGGCGACGAAATCACCGTACGTTTTTGCATACGCGGCGTCTTGATAATCCGTCAAGAATGCCACGCGACGCGTGATCATTTCGTCGAGCGATTCGCTGAGCTTCACCGACGCGGGCGCGGCGATCTTTGGCGTGGCAATTTCCTCCACGCGCTTCAAATCCACCGCCGCGCGGCGTCCCCATAGGAATGCATTCTTGTTCATCGCTACCGCAGCGCCGTTGATTTCGATCGCGCGCAAAATCGTGGCCTCGAGCAGTGGTACCAAACCTTTTTGCCAGGCGTAGCCGAGCACAAACAAATTGGTCGCGATCGAGTCGCCCATGAGGCGCGTTGCGATTTTCGTCGCATCGAGGAACCACGCGGAGTCCGCACCACAGGCGTCGATGATCTCGCGCTCCATGCCGCCGAGCGGGAACTTCATGTCGGCGTTGCGTGTGAAATTGGCGGGCATCACCACCGCCGAATTGATCACCGCTTTGGTCACGCCCACGGCCATCTTCGCGAGCGAATCCTCGGCGGTGGTCGTGAGCACATCACATCCCAACACCAAGTCGGCTTCGCCGGCTGCGACACGCGTCGCATGCAAATCCGCTTGCGTATTTGCAATGCGAATGTGGCTCATGACCGAGCCGTTCTTCTGCGCGAGGCCCGACATGTCGAGAATCGTGAGCCCCTTGCCTTCGAGGAACGCCGCCATGCCGAGCACCTGCCCGACGGTCAAGACGCCAGTGCCGCCAATACCTGTCGCTAGGATGTTGTATGGCTTAGCGAGCGCTGCGATCGTAGGCTCGGGCAAATCGCCGAACTCAACTTCGCCGACCTTCGCGGGCTTCTTGAGCGCCCCGCCCTCGACCGTGACGAAGCTCGGGCAGAAGCCGTTGACACACGAAAAATCCTTGTTGCAATTGGACTGATCGATTGTGCGTTTGCGTCCAAATTCGGTTTCGAGTGGCACCACCGAAACGCAGTTCGATTTCACGCCGCAATCGCCGCAGCCTTCGCACACCGCTTCGTTGATGACCACGCGTTTCGCGGGATCAGGAAACTTGCCGATCTTGCGGCGGCGCCGTTTCTCCGCCGCACAGGTTTGGTCGTACACGATGATCGAGCAGCCCTGAACTTCGCGAAATTCGCGTTGAATTTCGTCGAGGCGTTCGCGGTGATACACGGGGCAATTCGCGGGTAGCGCAATGCCTTCGTACTTCGCCGGTTCGTCCGTGATGACGCAAACTTTCTTCACGCCCTCGGCGACGACCTGATTCAAGATCGTGAGCGGCGACAACGGTCCGTCGTGCGGCTGTCCGCCGGTCATCGCGACGGCGTCGTTGTAAAGAATTTTGTACGTGATGTTCACACCCGCAGCGACGCTTGCGCGAATCGCAAGCAAGCCCGAGTGGTAGTACGTACCGTCACCCAAGTTCGCGAAAATGTGTTTCTCGTTGGTGAAAGGCGCTTGTCCGATCCACGGCACGCCCTCGCCACCCATCTGCGTAAACGTCTCCGCGCGATCCATCCAGATCGCCATGTAATGGCAACCAATGCCTGCCACCGCACGTGAACCTTCGGGCACTTTGGTGCTCGTGTTATGCGGACAGCCCGAGCAGAAATACGGCGCGCGCGCGATGTCGATTTTGGTTCGAGCAAGCGCGCGTTCTTTTTCGTTGATCCACTGCACACGGCTCTTGACTTTGTCGCTCACGTAAAACTTCGCAATCCTCCCCGCGATCACGCGCGCAATCATCGCCGGTGTCAGCTCAAACGGCGCCGGCAGCAGCCAATCGCCATGCGGCCGCACCCATTCGCCCTTCGCGTCGAACTTGCCGACGACCTGCGGGCGCACATCTTCTTTCCAGTTGTAGAGCTGCTCTTTGAGCTGATACTCAAGGACTTGGCGCTTCTCTTCGACGACCAAAATTTCTTCAAGGCCAGACGCAAATTCATGCACGCCTTCCGGCTCAAGCGGCCACACCATGCCGACCTTGAACACGCGTAGTCCAATGGCCTTGGCCAGTTCGTCGTCAATGCCCAGATCGTCGAGTGCTTGCCGCACATCGAGATACGCTTTGCCCGCGGCCATGATTCCCAGCCGCGGGCGCGGCGAATCGATCACGATGCGATTCAATTTGTTCACTCGCGCGTAGTGAATCGCCATGTAGATTTTGTAATCGTGCATGAGCTTTTCTTGCTCAAGCGGCGTGTGCGGCCAACGAATATTCACACCGCCTTCGGGCAGAGGAAAGTCGTCGGGGATGATTGGTTTGATGCGCTCCGGATCGACGACTACGCTCGCGGTGGACTCCACCGTGTCGGTCACGGCTTTGATGCCGACGTAGCAACCGGAATAGCGGCTCATTGCGAAGCCATGCACGCCTAGATCAAGATATTCCTGCACACCCGCCGGGTAGAGCACGGGTACAACAGCGCTGATGAATTCGTGATCGGATTGGTGTGGCAGCGTGGAGGATTTCGCGCCGTGGTCGTCGCCTGCGATCAACAACACGCCGCCGTGCTTGCTCGTGCCCGCGTGGTTGGCGTGCTTGAACACATCACCGCAACGGTCCACACCTGGGCCTTTGCCGTACCACATCGCGAACACGCCGTCGTACTTCGCGTCGGCGTGCAAATTCACTTGCTGCGTACCCCACACGGCGGTCGCCGCGAGCTCCTCGTTCACGCCGGGCACAAACTTGATGTGCGATTTCTCGAGGTGCTTCTTCGCCTTCCACGCGTTTTGATCGATCGCACCCAACGGCGAGCCGCGATAGCCCGTCACGAAACCGCCCGTGTTGAGCCCTGCCGCCTCGTCGATTTGCCGCTGCAACATCATGAGCCGCAAGAGCGCATGCGAACCATTCATGTAGAAACGGCCCGACGGTTGCGTGAAGCGATCATCAAGCGCAACCTCAGCAATCGCGCGCTGCACGGCGGCCGGAAGCGAGGCGGCCGTGGCGGTCTTATCGGTGGCGACGGGGGATAGGGGGCTCTGGGACATACTCGGGCACTCCTTGTTGCGGCGCAGCAAACGGGATCGCCGTGGTGCGCCTGATGTGGGGCGTATAGGTCAATTGTGTTGACCTTTTTGCAATACCCGAAATTTACCTGTTTTTGGGTGATTTGTCTGCAAATGGCTCTCTCCGATTTGCGTATCCATTGGGTATCAGCTTTTGCGGTCCGCCGACCGTGTGGCAGCGCTTTAGAGCCCGCTAACGCCCGTCTCGACTAAGTGCAGAATGCGCCGCTAAGCCTTGTGCAGCAGTCCTTTCGGCGATAAGTTGCTTCGTACATGCTTGCGATGGTTCGCGTCAGAGCCTAGGCACGCCGTGCTTCTCCGTCTCAGCCATACGCAGCGAAAACCCGTGTAGGACACAGCCCATGAGCACTCGCGCGAACGTCCGGTACCCGCGCGCCGTGCACGTTTGCATACTGACCGTATGACACGGAGGCGCGTGGCAGCGTCTTCGCGCTGCTGCGTAACGATCTTAGGAAATTCGAAAAGGTAAGGCCATGAGCATTGGAACCATTTTGTTGATCATCCTAGTGCTGCTGTTGATTGGCGCGCTTCCGAGCTGGCCACATAGCCGCGGTTGGGGCTACGCACCGAGCGGCGGCTTGGGATTGCTGCTCCTGATCCTGGTCGTGCTCATGGTGATGGGGCGCATATGATTTGGCTGCTCTGCACCGCCGCGCTGGTCACACCCGCGAACGAAACTGCGCTGACGATGGCACCCCAGTGATGCGCCGCGGTTTAGTGGGTTGCGCGCTCGCCGTTTGTCTCCACGGCACAGGGTACGCATGTGCACAGGCTACGTCGTCCGTCGACGCTCCAGCCCCCGCACACAGCACGCCTCTGTTGGTGGACGCCGCGTTAGACCGGTCGTTCGACATCGAAGCGCGCAAAAGTTTTGCTATCCCGGCTGCCGAAATCGTCGGCTTTGATTTTTTGCTCAATCGCTTCAATCGCCATCGCGAGGGACCGGGCGACTACGACGTGTCCATGGCCTCTGTCCGGCGAAACCTACGAACGAGCTGGGTCGCCGACAACGACCCGTTCGCCGTGAATCAGTTTTTGCACCCGCTTCAAGGCGCGATGTACCACGGCTTTGCGCGCTCTGCGGGCTTGACGTATTGGGAAGCGCTCGGGTACACCTTCGCAGGCAGCGCGATGTGGGAAATTGCAGGCGAGAACACGCCGCCTGCGCGCAACGACCAAATCGCAAGCGGCGTGGCGGGCTCGTTTCTTGGCGAATCGTTATTTCGGATGGCGAACCTGATACTCGAACATAACGACGGATTGCCGCAGGCGTGGCAAGAAGCGGCTGCCGCTGCGATCTCTCCGGCGACGGGCTTCAATCGCTTGACATTCGGCAACCGGTTCAAGACCGTCTTCCCGAGCCACGATCCGGAGTACTACAGCCGGTTGCAATTAGGATTTACCGGCACCACACAAAACAATCCCGGCCTGTCGACCCTCGTGAAGAAAAGCGAAGGAGTGATTGACTACTCAATGGATTACGGTCTTCCGGGAAAACCGGATTACACCTACAAGCGGCCATTCGATTACTTCACATTTCAGACAACACTCGCCAGCGGCAACGGCATAGAAACCATCGCAACGCGTGGGCTCCTCTACGGGCGCGATTACGCGATGGGCGAGCGGTATCGCGGCGTGTGGGGCCTTTACGGGAGCTACGCGTACTTCGCGCCGCAGATATTTCGGATATCGACCACGGCGCTTTCGTTGGGCAGCACAGGCCAGCTTTGGTTGTCAGACACCATCGCACTGCAAGCGACAGGGCTCGTCGGCGCAGGATACGCCGCCGTGAGCACGCTGCACGGCACCGAAGAGCGCGACTATCACTACGGCGTCGCACCGCAAGCGCTGCTAGCGCTGCGGCTCGTGGCGGGCAACGCCTACTCAATCGACGTCACCACGCGCGAATATTTCGTAAGCAAAGTGGGCTCGAAAGACGCGAACAATCACGACAACGTTGCGCGCGCGGAGGCGTCGTTCAACTGGCGTGTGAGCGGCAACCACGCGCTCGCGGTCAAGTACATCGTGTCGCGCCGCGACTCGTCGTATTTCGGCGTAAGCGATCGATCACAAATGCGGGGCACCATCGGGCTGTTCTACACACTGCTCGGTCACGATCGGATTGGTGCGGTGGATTGGCGGAAGTGAGCGAGCGGGGTTTCGCGGGCTTTTATCTAGTGGGGTGGCGTGCTAAAACGCAGTCACCCTTACTCGCGAGCCTTCCAGCGTTTTTCTTATGTCCATCGTATTCCGCTGCAGCCTGGTCATTCCGCGGTTTTGCGGCGCGCATCTCGTTAGACCGCAAGCATGAGCCTCACGATTAGTTATCGGCTCACTGGCATCGGTTGGGCCGAGTGTGTTATCTCAGACAGCCAGACTTCGTGTTCCACAACCGCCTCTTATTTATCGGACGCATTGGGCTCGTTGGTACGGGCGGCCATCGCGTTGCTCACGGGTTTTAGCGCGCTGACCTTTAGTTTTGAGGAAGAACCGGGTGAATATCGGTGGGTGATTCGAAGCCA
>JAKPSO010000852.1 GCA_029571495.1 Pseudomonadota bacterium | reverse complement strand
GCGCGCAACTACACATTGCCCATGCGACCACGCGCTCTCCCGCTCATCCGTCCACATCGTCTTCGGAGCACGCTATGCCGCGTCTAAGCTTCCCCGCTGACCGCGACATCGACCTCGCGTGCCTTGGTCGCCTCGCTGTCGATCTCTACGCGCAGCAATTCGGCAGCAAGCTCGAAGACGCGCGCAGCTTTGCGATGTATCTCGGCGGGAGTTCCGCCAATCTCGCGTTTGGCGTGGCGCGACTGGGGCTCAAAAGCGCGATGATTTCGCGCGTGGGCGACGAGCAAATGGGTCGCTATTTACTGCAAACGTTGCAGCGCGAAGGTTGCGACATTTCGCAAGTGCAAGTGGACCCGCAGCGCCTCACGGGCCTCGTGCTCTTGGGCATCAAAGACCGCGACACCTTTCCGCTGCTATTCGTGCGTGAGAACTGCGCCGATATGGCGGTGAGCGCCGATGAGATTCGCGAAGACTTCATCGCGCGCTGCCGCGCGCTCGCGATCACCGGCACGCACCTGTCGACGCCGGGCACGCGACTGGCCGCGCAAACGGCGCTTGGCTACGCGAAGAAACACGGTCTCGTGCGGGTGCTCGACATTGACTATCGACCGGTGCTGTGGGGGCTCACGTCACGCGGCGCGGGCGAAAATCGATATGTCTCGGCTGCACACGTCACACAGCAGCTGCAAGAAATGCTCCCTTCGTTCGATTTGATCGTCGGCACTGAAGAAGAATTCATGATCGCGGGCGGCGAGACGGACGTTCTTGCGTGCCTGCGCAATGTGCGCAAAATTTGTCCAACCGCGACGCTGGTGCTTAAGCGCGGCGCGCTCGGTTGTGCGGTCATCGAAGGCGATGTGCCCGAGAACGTCAACGACGCGCCGACATTCGCCGGCGAACGCATCGAAGTCCTCAACGTGCTCGGCGCAGGCGACGCCTTTCTGTCGGGCCTGCTCGCGAGTTTTTTGCAAGGCAAAGATTGGGCCGAGTCGACGCGCGTCGCCAACGCCTGCGGCGCGATGGTGGTGTCGCGTCACGCTTGTTCTGCGGCGATGCCCACACCAGCGGAACTTACGCATTGGTTCAGCGGCAAGCGCAATCCGAAGCCCGACGCCGACGAATTGCTCGCGCATTTGCATCGCGTGACGCCCAATCGCGTCAAACGCGACGAGCTCTGCGTGATGGCGTTCGATCATCGCAGCCAGTTTTACGATCTGGCACGTGAAGCCGGCGCGCCCGAGTCGCGCATTTCGGTGCTCAAAAAATTACTCGTGCGCGCGGTCGAACAAGTTGAAAAACAATATCAACTCGGCACGAGCACGGGCGTATTGATCGATGGCGGTGCATATGGCACCGAAGCTTTAGCTGCGGCCACAGGGCGCGGCTGGTGGGTGGGTCGCCCCGTCGAGTTGCCGGGCTCGCGCCCGCTGCGTTTTGACGGCACGCGTTCGATCGGCTCGGCCCTGACGCAATGGCCGACGGAGCAAGTGGTCAAGTGCCTCGTGCATTACCACCCGGACGACGCGTTTGCGCTTCGGATCGAACAAGAGCAAACATTGCTTGAGCTGTGGGAAGCCACGCGACAAAGCGGCAATGAACTGCTGATCGAAGTGATCCTTCCCGCGAAACACGGCCACGCGGGTGACGACGATAGCGCTATCGTGCGCGCCGTGAAGCGGCTCTACAACTTGGGGCTGAAGCCCGAATGGTGGAAGCTTGCGCCGATGCAGGCGGCAGGCTGGCAATCGCTCGGCGAACTCATTTACGCGCGTGATCCGCACTGTCGCGGCGCGGTGATTCTTGGACTCAATCAACCACTCGCGCCGCTCGCCGCGTCGTTCCGCGAGGCCACGCATCCCATCGTCAAAGGCTTCATGGTCGGGCGTACGCTGTGGGCCGCACCGTCGCTGCGGTGGTTGCG
>JAKPSO010000851.1 GCA_029571495.1 Pseudomonadota bacterium | reverse complement strand
GCCGCTGCGCCGCCGGGCCGTGGCGGTGAGGCAGTGGGCCTGCGCTCGGTACTGAGCAACACCTGCTCCGTCGTGGTGCCGTTGGTGTTTGGCGCTGTCGTTGTGCCACTTGGCATTTCGGCGCTGCTGGTCGGCGGCGGCGTATTGCTCTCCAGCGGGCTTTACCCTGCGCACCAGGGCGCGCAGGTGCGCCGCCTTCGCGCGAGCGGTAAGTAGACTCCCTTCGGCCCTCTGCGGCCAAGTTTCATTCTTTTTTATTAAAAACGAAACGCCTATTTGTGACGTTAGTGACTGTTGGTTATTATTGACAAAGGTAAAAAATCAAAATCACATTGTTTCAGCGCGTTTGACCCGCGACCGGAAAGTGCCACATGCACCGATTCGGCGCGGAGTGCGATGCGTGCCACCGGGGGGTTACATGAGTTCTGTTGCATCGAATACCAAGCCCATTTTGTGCGTCGGCGACTGCACTTGGACGACCATCTTCTACGCGTCAAAGCTTCCAGAAAGTACGACAGCGCCGCACAACCCCAAAGCCACGCAGATCGGCGACGGTCCGAGCGCATCCGCCGCTTCCGCCATCGTCCGCCTTGGCGGTCGCGCGCATTTCTGGGGGCGCGTGGGTGATGACAACAACGCTTGCAATGCCATCGCGTCCCTCGCGGATGCAGGCGTGGACTGCACAAACGTACGCTTCGTCGACGAGTGCAAAGGCTCGTTCAGTACGCTGATGGTGGACCGCTCTGGCGAGCCCGTGGTGCTGTCGCAACATGGCGCCGAGTTTCCACGCGACGCCAGTTGGCTGCCGATGGAGCGCATTGCGAGTGGCGAATTTTCTGTCGTGGTTGTCGATGCGCATTGGCCGGAAGCGGCAGCCCTCGCCCTTGACGCCGCACGCGCGGTGGGCATTCCGGGCATCCTCGTGGGCGACGTTAGCTCGGCGAGCGCATTCGAGCCACTCGCCGCTCGCGCTTCACACGTGCTCTATAGCGAAATCGGCCTCGCCGCACACGTCGGTGGCGGTCGCATCCACGATCAGCTCGCGCGCGCGCACGCGGCGTTGCCCAGCGCCTTCATTGGCGTAACCCGCGGTGCCGATGGCTTCTACTGGTACGAAGCAGGCAACGTGCGGCACGCGCAAAGCGTCGATGTGCATGTTGTCGACACGTTTGGCGCAGGCACGGTGTTTCGTGGCGCGTATGCATTGGCGCTCGCAGAGCACATGGCGGCGGACGCCTCGGCGCAGTTCGCATGCGTGGCGGCGAGCCTCAAATGCAGCGTCCTCGGCGGCCGCTTGGGCGCACCTGATCGCGAGACGATGCAACGCGCGTTGCGCCTCCTAAACACAGAACTCGAAGCGGCCTAGGCCGCGCGGCGAGGCGAGCGACTACTCGGCGCGAATATTTCGTTTCTTCGCAATCGCGCCCCAGCGCGTGACTTCGCTCGCGAGCAGCGCGCCAAACTCTTCGCGCGAACCGCCCGCAGCTGTGAGTCCGTCCGAGGCCATGCCGCTCTCCATGCCGGCACCCGTGAGCGACGCAGTCACGGCCTTGTTGAGCTTGTCGGCGATGTCGGTGGGTATGCCTTTCGGACCCACGAGGCCATGCCAGTTGGTGACTTGAAAAGTTGGATAACCAGCCTCCGCCGCGGTGGGTACGTCGGGAAGCGCGGCGAGGCGCTTAGGCGTGCTCACCGCGAGTGCGCGAAGTTGTCCGGACTTCACAAATGGCAGCGTTGACGCGACAGTGCCGAACACGAGCTGCGTGTTGCCGGAGATCGTGTCGGTGAGTGCGGGCGATGTGCCTTTGTACGCCGCGTGCACAATATCGATGCCTGCGATGTCAAGAAAGTATTCGGTCACGAGATGCGTGATGCTGCCGTTGCCCGCCGAGGCATAGGCAAGTTTGCTGGAATCCTTCTTTGCGTAATCAACGAGCTCTTTGAGCGTCTTGACGGGCACCTTCGGATTGATCGCGATGATGAATGGACCGCGCGCGAGTTGCGCAATCGGCGT
>JAKPSO010000843.1 GCA_029571495.1 Pseudomonadota bacterium | reverse complement strand
GCACTCAACGAGAAGAGCTGGCGACTGTTTGAGCGCACGGGATTTACGCGCGAAGCGCATTTACGTAGCCAGTGCCGCGACCATCACGGCGTCGTGCGCGACACGTACGTGTACGCGATGCTTGCGCGGGAGTGGCTGGCGAGATAGAGCGCTAGGCCATGCAGGGCGCTGGTTCGCTCTCCGCGACGGCCCGCATCTCAGACGACCGCAACCACGCTACAGCTTTACGCGTTAAATGACCGCTATGCGGTCGTTACCGGTTCGAATTCCGACGAGTCGACAAGCAATTTTTTGTGGCGCAAACGACCATTCCGACGTCATTAGCGCCACAAAGCTGTTAACTACTTCGCGTACACCATATCGCGCAAGAACAGCGAGATCTGCGGCACATAGGTGATCACCATCAAGCAGGCGAGCACGACCAGCACAAACGGGATGAGCTGTGTGATGATGCGATCAAGCGAAATACGCGCCACGGTACACGCTGCGAAAAGGTTGACACCAAAGGGCGGCGTAATCATCCCGAGCGCCAGGTTCACGACCATAATCATCCCAAAGTGCACCGGATCAATGCCGAAGTGCACGGCCACCGGCGCGAGAATCGGCGCGAGCACGATGATTGACGCACTGGTTTCGATGAACATGCCGATGATGAAGAGCGCGGCGTTCACACCGAGCAGGAAGAGCATCGGATTCTTGAGCCATTCCTTCAAAAAGACGCCAATCGCATCGGGGACGCCGGCACGAGTGATGAGGTACGCGAAGAGCCCAGCGTTCGCGATGATGAACATAATCACCGATGCCGACAGCGTGCTCTTCTTAAAGATTGGCAGCAAGTCGGCCGCGCGAATTTCGCGATACACCACCATGCCGACGAAGAGCGCGTAAACAACGGCGACCGCCGAGGCTTCAGTCGGCGTGAATACGCCACCGTAAATGCCCCCCAAAATGATCACCGGCATCATGAGTGCATATGACGCACGACCATTGAGCGAGGCGCGTAGCTTCGGAATCATCGTCAGCACAACAAAGTACGCCACGAACAAACTAACGCCAATCAAATCGGTATACCGATCCATCGTTTGCTCAGTGAGCGACCCCGACAGCAGGGCGGGGCCAATCACTCGATTGCCAAGGACAAGCAGGGCTACGCCGCCCGAAATAATGCCAATGTCCGCAAGCGCTGACATCGCGGACAGCTTGCCGTCGCCGTCTTGCTTGCCCCAGCCACGCTTTTTGCACAGCAGGAACACGTACAGCATCAAAGCGCCGCCAATCAAAAGCCCCGGCCCGAAACCGGCGATAAAGAGTTCGCCAATTGACACCTCCGCCGACACGCCATAGAGAATCATCGGGATCGACGGTGGGATGATCACGCCCAACTCGGCGCTGGTGGCTTGCAGCGCAGCAGCCCACGCCGTTGGGTAACCGTGCTTTATGAGGGCCGGAATCAAGATCGCGCCAATCGCAAACGTGGTCGCTACCGACGAGCCCGACACCGCCGCGAAGATCATGCACGTCAGAACGCAAGTCATTGGCAATCCGCCCTGCACGCCACCGACCAAGCTCTTCGCGAATTCGACTAATCGACGCGAGATACCTCCGGTTTCCATCAAGTTACCGGCTAGGATGAAAAACGGAATCGCCGCAAGCGGAAACTTGTTGATCGAGGAGAACATCTCCTTCACCGACACCAGCATGTTCACATTGCCGATGTAGATGCCAAATACCGCAGCGAGACCAATGGACACCGCAACCGAAATGGTGAGCGCAAAGCACAACACCATCGTGACCAACATGGCGGTGCTCATTGTGCAGTCTCCAGCTCAAGACGCTTAGGATCAAAGAAGTTGCCTACGATGCCAAACGCAGAAAGCACCCCGCCGATCGGCATCGCGATGTACGCCCAAAACATTGAATACTCTTCAAGCCCGATTACAGTTTGCACGCGGCCGCGCTGTGCATAGTCCCATCCGACGACGACGATCACCGCGATCAGTGTCAGCGAAGCCACCATCACAACTGCGTCAAGCACGCGCTGCATGCGCAGGCCCGACATGCGATGCAATACGTCTACGCTCACCATGGCGCCTTGCCGAAACGCCATCGGTATGCCCATGAAGACCATCCAAATCAACGAAAAGCGAATGAGCACCTCCGTCCACTCAGCAGGCTTTTCCAGCACGAATCGCGTGATGATTTGAAACACGCCGAGCGCCGACGCGATGGCCAGCATTGCACAGGCAACGTACAACGACACCGTCGTCGTCACGCGCTCCACGCGCAGAAAAAACGCCTTCATAAGCTCCCCTTGTTTTGCGTTCATTGTAGGCACAAAAAAAGCCCGCATCACTGCGGGCTTTCATGTATGCCGTCACCGGCTACTTCACGGCACGAATGCGATCAATATTGGCTTTACCAAATTGCTTTTCGAATTCTGCGTTGACGGGACCGAGTGCCGCGACAAATTTAGCCTTGTCGACGTCGATAACCTGCATGCCCTTCGCACGCAACTCGGCGACGCCTTTTGCATCGTCCTCATCCACGCGAGCGCGATTAGCTTTCACGCCTTCACGCGCAGCGTCGATGAAAATTTGTTTGTCAGCCGCAGATAGTTTGTCGAACGCAGCTTTGTTCATCAAGAAAATACCGGGCGAGTAGACGTGGCCCGTCAGCGACAAGTGCTTTTGCACCTGTTCAAACTTCGATGCCATGATCACAGACAGTGGATTTTCTTGACCGTCGACCGTACCTTGTTGCAACGCCGTGAAGACTTCGGGAAAGGCCATCGGCGTGGTCACGATGCCAAAGCCTTTGTACGCCGCAATGTGCACTGGGTTTTCCATCGTGCGCATCTTCAAACCCTTGAGGTCTTCCGGAGCGTTCACCGCGCGCTTGTTGTTCGTCATGTGACGAACGCCATTTTCGCCCCATGCGAGCGCCTTGAAGCCTTTGGACTCAAACTTGGCGAGCAGCTCTTGTCCGATCGGACCATCGAGCACTGCGCGTGCATGCGCCTTGTCGCGGAACAGGAAGGGGATGTCCAGAATGCGTGCTTCCGGTACGAAATTTGGCACCGGACCGGTTGAGCTAAACGTCAACTCTTGAGTGCCGAGCTGCACGGCCTCAATCGATTCGCGTTCGCCGCCGAGCGAACCCGAATAGAACGGTTGAATTTTGATGCGACCGCTGGTGCGCTTTTCGACCTCTTTGGCCATCGTGTCAATCGCGATGCCTTGATGGGAGTTTTGCGCAATAGAAATGCTAATTTTCATGCTCGACTGCGCGAACGTACCGGCAGAGAAAGCAACAGCAGCTGTCGTCGCCAGTGCGGCGGCGAGGGTAGTAAATTTCATGAGTCCTCCTTGTTTGTGACAAAAGCTTAACGCGTAAGTATTTCGCTTCGCCGACTAAACTGCTATTCGCATTAACCCTCAGGCGTTCCTTCCTATGACGTATCTCCCGATCTGGGCGCAAACCGCTGGTCTGTTGCTTCTGTCCAACGTCTTCATGACCTTCGCGTGGTACGGCCACCTCAAGAATTTAAACAGCAAGCCATGGTGGATCGCGGCGTTGGTGAGTTGGGGCATTGCGCTCTTTGAGTACCTCCTGCAAGTGCCAGCCAATCGCATTGGCGCGAGTGAGTTTTCTTTGGCACAACTCAAGATCATGCAGGAGGTCATCACACTCGCGGTGTTCGTGCCGTTTGCCGTGTACTACATGAACCAATCGATGCGACTTGATTTTTTGTGGGCGGGATTGTGTCTACTTGGCGCTGTGTACTTCATCTTTCGCGGTGCGTGACACGGGTCAACACTACTTGGTGCTACGTCGCTATGCTCCTAGATGAACTTTGCAAGGAGAGACCATCTATGAAACTAAGAACAACAACACTGGCGCTCAGCGCCGTGCTCGCAACCATTTCTGGCGTCGGTTCCGCGCACGCCGATGGCGTGTTGAACGTCTACTGCAGTTACCAAAAAGACTGGTGCGAGGCGATGAAAAATGCCTTCGAAAAAAAGACCAACACCAAAGTCAACATGACGCAAAAGAGCTCGGGCGAAACCTTCGCGCAGGTCAAGGCTGAGGCCGCAAATCCGAAAGGCGATGTGTGGTGGGCAGGCACTGCTGACCCGCATGTCCAGGCCGCTAACGAAGGTCTGAGTCAACCCTATGTCTCGCCCAATACCGCGAAGTTGCATCCGTGGGCTAAGCGCCTCGCGGAGCAAACGAAGAATCACGCCGTGGGCGTATACGCGGGGCCCTTGGGCTTTGGCTACAACCCGGAGGTGCTTAAGAAAAAAGGTGCTGCCGCTCCTGCATGCTGGAAGGACTTGCTCGACGCCAAGTACAAGGGCGAAGTGCAAATGCCCAACCCGTTCTCGAGCGGCACCGCGTACGTTGCGATCGCCACGCTCGTGCAATTGATGGGCGAGGACCCAGCGTTTGATTACCTGAAGAAACTGAACACCAACATCAACCAGTACACCAAGAGTGGCGCCGCGCCGGTTAAGGCAGCGGGCCGTGGCGAGACGGGTATCGGCATCTCCTTCATCCACGACGCGGTGGCCGAGGCGAACGCGGGCCTACCTGTGCTGAGTGTCGCGCCGTGCGAAGGTACGGGTTATGAGATTGGTGCCATGAGCATCCTCAAAGGCGCGCGCAACCTTGAGAATGCCAAAGCGTTTTACGACTGGGCACTAACGCCCGAGGCGCAAGCGCTGGGCGCGCTGGCCAATTCGTTTCCTGTTCCAAGCAACCCCGCGACGCCGCTGCATCCGAAGATGCCGAAATTCGAATCGATCAAATTGATCAACTACGACTTCGCGAAGTATGGCTCATCGGAGGAGCGTAAACGTCTGCTCGCGCGGTGGGAAAAAGACATTGGTGCAGCGGCGAAATAGCGCATCAGTATCGACTGAATCTGCGTAGGGCGGCAGCGCTTGCCCTACGCCCTAGATAGCCTGCATCGTCACATTCGCGTCGAACTCAGTTCACGCCGCTTCGCCTGAGTCAACCCTCCGTAGCCCCACTCGGTCGCGGCAATCTCGCGAATCACGACGTAGCTCGCTTCCGCGTAGTCGCCAGCGACGGCGAAGTGATCGTGTAGAAGCGCGTTCGCTGCGCTGATGAACTCGGCTTTCTCCTGTGCGAGATTGGTTCCTTCCGTGATGTCGATTTCTAGCAACGCCGTGGGGCGTGCTGTGGCGGTTCCGTTGATGAACCAAGCGTTCGGTGCCACGGTGATGATGTGCACGACCGTGACTTCTGCGCGCTTGCCGAGGCGCAGTGCGGTGAGTTGCGTGAGCGCGTTTGCCAGCGACGCGGCGGCGGCTTGGTCAAGCGTCGCCGGCGTGGTGAGACGAAGTACGGGCACGGCTACATTCCCCGCGTTAGTGTGCAGACGTTTGCCTTCGAATTGACGCGCACACCGTCTGTAAATCGTGCCGCGTGCTGCGCCCATAGCCGTCGCATCGCGTCCCAAAACGGGCGATGAAATTCTTGGCGTTGTTTGAAGGTAGGGATGGTGTGGCGCATTTGGCTCTCCGTAATGCTGTGTTGGACGGCGATTTGCGATTGATCGTGTGGAGTGAAATGTAGGAACTCTTGTCGCATTCGGAAACGGTTTGTGATGCAATGTGCTTTTGCAAAATATGCAAAACCAACCGAAGCGACGTTATGAATCTCAATGATTTGAAGCTCTTCCAACGGGTGGCCGAACTTGGCACCCTCTCCGCGGTGGCGCGTGAACGTGATGTTGCGGTGAGCCAAATTTCACGCAGCGTGAGCCAGCTTGAAGCAGAGCATGGCGTGCGTTTGCTGCGACGTACTACGCATGGGCTTTCGCTTACGGCTGAGGGCGAAGTTTTTCTGGGCTACTGCCGCAACATCACGCAAACACTAGATGAACTCGACGGAGAATTTGCGTCGCGCACCCGTGACGTTCGCGGCGTGGTCCGCATTGCGGTGAGCGCGAACGTGGCGCAACACGTGATCGTTCCGGGTCTGCCCGCTCTCACCGCGAAACATCCGGGTCTGATCGTCGACTTGCAGGTGAGCGACGCACTCGTTGACATGAGTCGCGACGGCATCGACATCGCTATCCGTACGGGTAGCACGCACACGGAAGAAGTCGTCGCCAGGCAAATCGGCAGCCACGGCCGACGTTTGTACGCAACTCCCGCGTATCTTAAGAAGCACGGAAAACCAAAGCATCCGGACGATTTGTTGGCGCATCGGCTCATCACGTCAAGCACGACGCCGCGGCTAAACGATTGGCCGTTTGTCATCGACGGCAGGCGCGTCGTACGTACCGTGCACGGCCATGCGCGCGCGAGCACCACCGCCGTGACGCAAGCGATGTTGCTCGCGGGACTCGGCATCTGCAGAGTACACGACCTGATCGCTGCGCCGCTGGTGAAGCGCGGCGAGCTCGTCGAGGTGCTCGCCAGGTTCACCGACGATCAGCCCGTGCCCGTCTACGCGGTCATGCTGCCCGAGCGCCATCGCCTCCCGAAAATCAAAGCCTGCGTGGACTTTTGGGCGACGTGGTTGCCGGGGTTTGCAGGTGCCGTACCTTAAAGTTGGTCGTTTTTGACCGAAACGCGTCCTTCTATAGAGGTCGTTCGCTAAGTCGGCCCGAACATAGTTGAAACCGTCGTGGCTTTTCGGCCGTCGTTAAGATTGAAAACTTGTATCGCGATCCGCGGCTCGGAGCTCTGGGCGCGTAGATCAATCCATCGCCTGAAAATCCCACGTGAAACTGGCTCCAGCGCTGGCGTTGCAGCTGCCCTGCAGCCGTGACGGGCTGGATGAAGTTTGTGTGGTGACAACGTTATTGTCGGTTTGGCAGGTGAACCACAAGTACGAGAACGGCGCCGACGATTTGTCGCAGGTGATAGTGGCTGGCACCGACTGAAAGAGACCCCCGTAGCGCACCGCGGTGGGATTGCTCGCGTCTACGCCGAGCACGCTGGTCGCCATGTCAATCTGCACCGCACCGGGTGCGCTACAGCCGGGAAACGTACTGGGGATGTTTGCGTTCGCTGCCGTGACTTTGTAAAGTCGCTCACCGGACGGGCCAAGTTCGCCATCGACCAAACTCCACGTGACCTCGCCGTTAAAGACGATCACTTGCTGGCCCCCGCGGAACGTGCCGCGATAGGTGTGCACCGTCGAGCCGGAAGGAGGCGCGAGGCCGAGACCGCCGCAGAACACTTGCCCTTCACACACGTAACCTTGCGCCGCACCGGCGTCGCACAGCGCGCGGCTTGGGTAGTAGCGATGGTTAGGCGTCTTGCCGTTGGCCGCTGCGCGAAAGCCACGAAAGAGTGGCGTGTTGCCGGTGGGACAAGTGTTGTCCTCGTTGAGTTTCGCGACTGAAAAATCGTAGCCTTCCCACGTGAAGCCGGGCACGTTTTGCACGCGAATGCCTTCGCAGTCGACGCCCTCTTTGCCGTAGAAGTGGGAGCTCGTGTAGGGGTTAGTGAGCGACACATAGAAGCGGCAAATGCGTGTGAATGCGCCGCTGGCGTCCGTACCGCTTGTGGCCTGAAAGGTCATGCCCGTGCGCCGGAAACTGGGTACCGAGTCAAGAAGCGTTTGCTCGCCCGAGCGACCTGTAATGAAGTACGCGTCAAGCGCCGAGTTGTGGTACTCGACGACAGTGACGGCGCTTACCGCGCTCGGTACGAGCGCTGCTAAGCTGATCGCGATGAATTTCCACATGATGACTGCTCCTTGCGGCTGACGGTTGACGTGATGTCCCGATGCAGACGAAAGCGGAAGAACAAAGAAAACAGCTCATAGAGGCCGGAGGCAGCTACAGCGCGAGACTAATGCCGCCAAAGCAAGACCAGTTCGGTTACTGGCCGCCGGTTTTGCCAGCAAAATGCGAGAAGGTACCGTTGGGGCATTTGCTTGATGGCGTGGGTCGCGACCCAGACCGCAGGCTCCCAATGCGCTGAAAGTGGGAGCGCTGGCCTCACCCCATACGCTTCTAAGCTACAAGGTGCTGACTTCAGTCGCACGTACCGTGGCTACCCATCGTATGTTGCGACCGATGAGGCCGTTGACGCTAATGCCAAATGCGCTGTTGGGTCCCGGCGCGAAGGCGACATTGGCATCCCATGCCGCCTCAGATTCATAGATCACCGTTTTGTTGCAGCCGGTCGGCTGGATAGCCGCTCCGCCCACGACAACAACGTAGTGGCACTTAAACGCGTAGCTTGCGGAAAACCCCGTGCCTTCGGCAAATGCCACGACCTGAACATCGAGCAGGCCTGCCCGGCCGGGCTCGAACACCAGCGTTTCCGAGATGCCATCTAGGTACAACCAGTTTTGGTTGGCGTCGGTCGTGCGATTTCGCAACACATACTGCGTCGCCTGCGCGGTGCCGGGTGTCGTTGAAAATGTGCCCGCCGCATTCGCCGTCTGCCCATGCAGACGCGCTCGTCCTGCCAGCCCCCCTGACACCGATGAATACGCTGCCGAAGCGGCGTTAGATGAACCGCCTGCGACCACTGAATTTGGTGCCGACGCAAGGTTTGAATCACCGCCGCCGACGCTTGCGTAGTTTGCGCTGACCGAGTTGCTGACTCCGCCGACCACTGCTGCACCGTACGTAGTGAGATCTGTGCCGGTGATGGTGTTGAGATAGCCGCCCCCAATAAACGATGCCGCTCCGGCAACGCTATTTTGATAACCGCCAACGATGGAACCACCACGACCCGTGACCGTGTTCGGATAGCTCGTTGTTTCCAGTCCAGAGCAGCAATAGCCGCCGCCGCCAATAAATGATCCGTGCGCCGACGCAACGTTGCCGCCACCGCCCACAACCGCCGAGAACGTGCCCGTCGCCTGATTTGATCGGCCGCCGCTGACTGAGCTGTGTTGGCCGCTAGCGAAATTGATTTCACCGCCGGCGACTTTGCTGAAAGATGCACTCGAGGTGTTGTTGAGTCCACCGCCGATGGCGCTGTAGAGCCCGTTGGCCGCATTCGCACTACCGCCCGATACAGCGCTTCCGCCCCCGCCAGCGGTATTACCAAGGCCGCCAGCGACCGTCGCGCCGACGGATGTATTGGTTGCGGAAGCGTCGTCACCGGCGCGATTGCCCCAGCCGCCGCCCACTGTGCCGTAGATATCGGTGACGCGGTTTCGCTTCGCGGCACCGTAGCCGGGGTCGGTACCGTCGGTGATGCCGCCACCGGCAATCGTTGCGCCGCGCACGCCTGCACTGACTTCGTTCGACGTTGAACCATTGACGACGTTAGGCGCGCTCGCGACGCCGCTCTGAACGATGCGGAGTCCGTCTCCGCCAGGTACAAACACATTCACCGATACACCGCCGCTTTGCAGCGTGACCGGAAACGCGTCTGTCGTGCCGACGACGCCCGCCACACCGAACGCATTACCGCCCAATGTCCAAGCATTGATCGCGCCTCCGAGTGCACAACCGTTCGCGAGAAAGCTCGTGATCGCGGCCGTGGTCGGTCGTGACGCGGAAGGCGCGGTTCCGAGTGCGAGGCCCGCCGTCAACGAGGCGCCTGCAAACCCCGACAAGTGCCGCGCAATGATTGTCGTGTCCACGGTGTCAACGGCGCCGTCGCCGTTCATGTCGAGCGCGCAGCCAACGCATTCGATGTTGTTTTTCACTTGCAACGGATCGAGACTCGCGTACTTCGTGCTGGCGACGAGCGGGCTTCCCGTGATGCCCAGTGCGTAGCGGGTCAGCACTAAACCGTCATTGACTGCGTCCGATGCGCCGTTGTCGAACGGGCATTGTGCAGCGCTTACAAATGATGGGGCGGTAGCCACGAAGCTGGCTAGCGCTGCCGCGGCGGCGCTCCGCTGAAAGCCTACGATGTAGAAGGACGGGTTAAATGAAGTGGCCATGTGAACTCCAGAGGATGAGCGGCGGACAGCAGTCGACTGCGCCTCAAGCTCTGAAAGCGCAATAGCGCAATACCGGCTCATTCGAGGCGGCATCCAATCGCAGCTGTTTCGCAAAAATGCCCGTTCGGGAGGGGCTTTAGTCGCAATGGGCGGCGTGCTGACGCATAGGGAACCGGAGTCTAGCCTAGGATCAGCGGCCGATGCACCTGACCGGCGACGGGAATTTCGCATGAATGCGCGACGTCCGATGGTCGTCCCGCACCCGCGCGGACTATACAGACACTTGCCTTATCTGGCTCTGGTCATCGCGTCAAAGAACTCTTTATTGTTCTTCGTTTCGCGCATGTGCTTTTGCAGTTTTTCCATCGCTTCGATCTCATCCATTTCGGAGAAGAGTTTGCGCAGAATCCATGTCTTTTGCAGAACGCTTGGCTCAAGCAGAAGCTCTTCGCGACGAGTTCCGGATCGGCCAATGTTGATCGCTGGGTAGACGCGCTTTTCGGCCATGCGGCGATCCATGTGGATTTCCATGTTGCCGGTGCCTTTGAATTCTTCGTAGATCACGTCGTCCATGCGGCTGCCGGTGTCGATCAGCGCGGTCGCGATGATGGTGAGGCTGCCACCTTCTTCGATGTTGCGCGCTGCGCCGAAGAAGCGTTTCGGGCGTTGCAGAGCGTTGGCCTCGACACCGCCGGTGAGCACTTTGCCGCTTGAGGGCATGACGGTGTTGTACGCGCGCGCCAAGCGGGTTATCGAGTCGAGCAGGATTACGACGTCTTTCTTGTGCTCCACCAATCGCTTGGCTTTTTCGATCACCATTTCGGCGACCTGCACGTGACGCGTGGCGGGTTCGTCAAACGTCGAGGCGACCACTTCGCCGCGCACCGTGCGCTGCATGTCGGTCACTTCTTCTGGGCGCTCGTCGATCAATAGAACGATCAACGTTACGTCGGGATGGTTACTAGCAATCGCATGCGCAATGTGCTGCAGCATGACCGTTTTTCCGGATTTCGGCGGCGCAACGAGCAAGCCGCGTTGGCCTTTGCCGATGGGAGCCACGATGTCGATGACGCGCCCAGTGATGTTTTCTTCGGCCTTAATGTCGCGTTCGAGTTTTAGACATTTGTCCGGAAACAGCGGCGTAAGGTTCTCGAAGAGCACCTTGTTCTTGCCAGCTTCCGGTGGGAAGCCATTGACGCTGTCGAGCTTGGTGAGCGCAAAATACCGCTCGCCTTCTTTCGGCGTCCGGACTTCGCCCTCGATGGTGTCGCCGGTGTGCAGGTTGAAGCGGCGAATCTGCGAGGGTGAAATGTAAATGTCGTCGGTGCCGCCGAGGTAGCTCGCTTCGGGCGAGCGCAGGAAACCAAAGCCGTCGGGCAAGACCTCCAAAACGCCAGAGCCGCGAATGCTCTCGCCTTTCTTGGCCTGCTGTTTGAGCAGTGCGAAGATCAGGTCATGTTTACGCAGGCGGTTCGCGTTCTCGAGCTCATTGGCGAGCGCGAGTTCGAGGAGTTCAGCGGCAGATTTGGTTTTGAGTTCAGCGATATTCATGCTGTGAAGGGTTGGAAGCCGCGCTTTGCCGGAAAGAAGTGTCGGCACGCGCTGGCGGAATGAGCGGCTCTACGCGAAAGAATGCGGAGCGGGCTCGCTGGATAAGTGTGTACGAACGGATGCGCTAGTTGCGCTTACGATATTTTTGTTTTCGGGGAATTTCAACCCCGCCAGAACGGCGGGGCGCTAACTACGAGGTGAATTGTGACTGGCTTAGACGTTGCTGTCAACAAAGGCCGTCAATTGGGCTTTGGAGAGTGCGCCAACTTTCTGTGCGGCCAGTTCGCCGTTCTTGAATAGGAGCAGCGTCGGAATACCGCGGATGCCGTACTTGGCCGCCACTTCACGGTTGTCGTCAACGTCTACTTTCGCAATCTTGACTTTGCCAGCGTGCGACACCGCAACTTCTTCCAGCACTGGCGCGATCATCTTGCACGGTCCGCACCATTCGGCCCAGAAGTCGACCAACACCGGCGTGTCGGATTTCAGGACGTCTTGGTCGAAGGTCGCGTCGGTGACGTGAGTAATGTTGTCGCTCATAGTGATTTGGCTCCCGGCTAGGTAAAAGGCCGAATTTGGCTGGCAAGAATGCCAATGTTAGATGAAGTCCGGTGCCGGCATTTCAAGGCCCCGAAATGGTCGCGAAGGACACGGGAAGATAGGAATTCACGGTTTCCCCCTTATAATCGACGAGATTTTCCAACCCATTTGCTTTCCGGATTCCCATGAAACGCAACGCGTTAACTGTGCTTGTGAGCACTGCCTTTGTGAGCACGTTGAGCCTCACGAGCCTTTTCAGCGTCAGCGCCTCGGCGCAGGCCCCGCAGGGTGATGCTAAAGCCGGCGCCCAAAAAATTCAGATGTGCCAAGGCTGCCACGGCATTGACGGCTGGCGAACCGCGTATCCAGAGGTCTACACCGTTCCGCGTATCGCAGGTCAGCACTCCACGTATTTCGTGAACGCCCTGAAGGCGTACAAAACGGGCGATCGCAAACACCCTAGCATGCGCGGCATCGCTGCGTCATTGTCGGACAAAGATATGGCCGATCTGGCTGCATACTACGCGGAGGCCAAATAATGAAGGCAGCACTCGTTATTCTTTCCGGCGTCGCACTGATCAGTGCCGCGTCGGCAGCGGATTTGGCGGCAGGTGCCGCGAAAGCGAAAGAGGTGTGCGCAGCATGCCACGGCGCCGACGGTAACAGCACTGACGTCAACAACCCGCGTCTGGCCGGTCAACACGCCGATTACCTCGCGAAGGCGCTGCGTGATTACAAGTCTGGTGAGCGTGCCAATCCGATCATGAAGGGATTTGCTTCGGCGCTTTCCAAGCAAGATATTGAAAATCTCGCCGCCCATTTCTCGTCCCAAAAATCACCGCTTGGCTTTAAGTACTAATCGCTTCTAGCCCCGCATTGAGAGGCGCCTAGCGAAAGCTCGGCGCCTTTTTCATTTGTCCGCTCGCTACTCGACGGCCCCTTAAAATCCCGACATGATTGATCGCATCAAAGGCCTGATTTTCCGACCGCCGGGCAACCGACGCGTTCGGTCGGCACGGCCGAGCACTCCCGCGTCGGCGCGCATCGAGTGGATTCGGCGTTGGGTCGTGTGGTGCATTCTCGTAGCGGCAACGTTTGCCGTTGCGCTGGCCTTCTTGAGCTACCGCACTTCGGACCCCGCGTGGTCCACGACCGGCGCCAACGCGGCCGCGCGCAACTGGATAGGTGTTCCCGGCGCGTGGGTTAGCGACATCGGCTACTTCGTGCTCGGAGCCACCGTCTGGTGGCTCATCTTGTTCGTTGCCATTGCCGTATATCGGGCGTTTCCCCTGTTTAGTGCCCGCGATGATGAAGCGGACGACGGCGCGTATTCACGCAATGAAGCGTTCGCACCGGGGTTTGGCTGGCGTCTCGGCGGGCTCGTTTTGCTGCTCGTGACTAGCGCAGCGCTTGAGGCGGTTGGTTTGCACAAATTGTTCGCTGCGTTACCGCAAGGAAGCGGTGGTGCGCTGGGCCAAAGCGTTGCCTTTCCGATGCTCCGAGGCATTGGTTATGTGCCGAGCACTTTGCTGCTGATCGTCTTGGTGTTCGCTGCGGCGACGCTGGCGTTTGGGGTTCGTTGGTTGTGGGTGAGCGAGCGACTCGGATCGCTGCTGCTCGATGGATTCACCCATTGGCGCGAGAAGCGTGAAGAGTCGCGCGAGATTCAACGCGACTTCGAAATCGCCGCGCCGGAAGTGGAGCTGCGTGATCTGTACGTGCAGGAGGAGACGCGTCGCGTTGAAGAGCACGAACCGATCAAAATAGTCGAGACGTTTGAGCCGGTAGTGCTTTCCGAACGGGTCGAGCGCGAGAAGCAGACGGCGCTGTTTGCGGATATTCCGGATTCGACGCTGCCGCAACTTTCGTTGCTCGAACCG
>JAKPSO010000842.1 GCA_029571495.1 Pseudomonadota bacterium | reverse complement strand
GAAATCGTTGCAGCCGAAGCCAAGCGCGCCGGCATGCCTTTCGTTGACCACCGTTGGCTCGGCGGCATGATGTCGAACTTCAAAACCGTCAAGGGCTCGATCAAGCGCTTGAAGGAACTTGAAGCCATGGTGCTCGACGGCACGCTCGACCGTATGGCGAAGCGCGAAGCGCTGACCCTGCGTCGCGAATACGACAAACTGATGACCTCCATCGGTGGCATCAAGGACATGGTCGCGCTGCCAGACGCGATGTTCATCATCGACGTCGGTTACCAAAAAATCGCCGTGCTCGAAGCCGTCAAACTGGGCGTTCCAGTTATCGGCGTGGTCGACACGAACCACTCGCCTGAAGGCGTGGACTACATCATTCCAGGCAATGATGACTCCAGCAAAGCGATCCAGCTCTACGCTCGCGGCGTAGCGGACGCGATCCTCGAAGGCAAATCGCAAGCGGTGCGCGAAATCACGCAGACCCAGACTCAGACGGAAGAATTCGTCGAAGTCGACCCAGCTGATCTCGAAGCCAAGCAGTAACCGAGTTCCGGGAAATGTGGGGCTCAACGTGTTTGCGTGAGCCCCATTTTTTATTGAATTAGACCTAACGAATCCCACTGAATTGGGGCCAGCTTGCGCGACAGCTACGCGCGCTTGGCCAACAGGAGAAAACCATGGCAGAAGTAACTGCATCGCTCGTTAAAGAGCTTCGTGAAATGACCGGCCTCGGCATGATGGAGTGCAAACGCGCGCTCGTCGAAACCGACGGCGACATCAAGAAAGCCGAAGAACTGCTTCGCATCAAATCTGGCTCGAAAGCCACCAAGGCCGCCGCGCGTCAAGCCGCTGAAGGCACGATTGGTGTTTATGTTGCCGCCGACGCGTCGAACGGCGCAATGGTTGAATTCAACTGCGAAACCGACTTCTCGGCACGCAACGTTGATTTCCTCGCAATGGCCGCTGCGCTCGCGAAGAACGTTGCCACGGACAATCCGGCTGATGTCGCTGCGCTTCTCAACAACACGAAGATTGACGGCGAATCCGCTGAAACGAAACGTGCTGCGCTCGTACAAAAAATCGGCGAGAACATGACGGCGCGCCGCATCGCGCGTATCGGCACCAGCAAAGTCGCGAGCTACTCGCACGGCGGTGGCCGCATCGGCGTGTTGGTCGAGTACGAAGGCAATGGCGACATCGCTCGCGACGTAGCCATGCACTTGGCCGCTTCGGTGGCGTCTACGCGCGCTGTCTGCGTCTCGAAAGACCAAGTCCCCGCTGAGTTGATCGAAAACGAGCGCAAGATTTTCGCGGCACAAGCTGCTGAATCGGGCAAGCCGATGGAAATCGTCGCCAAGATGGTCGAAGGCCGCATCAACAAGTACCTCGCCGAAGTTACGCTGCTCGGCCAGCCCTTCGTGAAGGACCCTGAGCAAACGGTTGAGAAGGTGCTCAAAGCCGCGAACACGACGGTCAAGAGCTTCCAGATGTTCGTCGTTGGCGAAGGCATCGAAAAAAAGGCGGTGGACTACGCGGCGGAAGTCGCGGCGGCGGCCAAGGGCCTCTAGACCCGTTTCTGATCGTTCCGCGCAAAGGCCCTTCGGGGCCTTTGTCGTCTGGAGCGGTAGAGTTGATGTCGTCCGATTGTGGTGTACAGCTTTTCGCTTGAGACGGCCGCTCGACGGTCGTTGGGTGTGGAATATGTACTGATTCGACTTTGTGGAAAATGCATCGCTAACGACCGTGGGACGGTGCATTAAGCATGAAAGTCATTGCATCGAAATCCGTCACGCGATCACGAATCTGTGCGCCACTTCGGATGATGCATTGCGCGA
>JAKPSO010000835.1 GCA_029571495.1 Pseudomonadota bacterium | reverse complement strand
AGCAAGATGATGCGTTTGCCGTTCGGGAAAATCACGTGATCAACCTGCGGTTTGATTTCGTCCCATTCGTATTTTTCGAGCGACGCGACATCGATTTCGTTGTCGAAATGGCCAATGTTGCACACGATCGCTTGGTCTTTCATCGCGAGCATGTGCTCGTGACGGATGACATCTTTGTTGCCCGTGGTGGTCACAAAAATATCGGCGCGCGTTGCGGCATATTCCATCGTCACCACGCGATAGCCTTCCATCGCCGCTTGCAGTGCATTGATAGGATCAATCTCTGTGACCCACACCTGCGCCGACAGCGCGCGCAGCGCCTGCGCCGAGCCCTTGCCCACGTCGCCGTAACCCGCCACGCAGGCGACTTTGCCGGCGATCATCACGTCGGTCGCGCGCTTAATGCCGTCGACCAGGGATTCACGGCAGCCGTACAGGTTGTCGAACTTGCTCTTCGTTACCGAGTCGTTCACGTTGATCGCACGGAAGAGGAGCGTGCCTTTCGCCGACATTTCGTTCAAACGGTGGACGCCGGTCGTGGTCTCTTCGGTGACGCCGATGATTTCAGCGGCTTTACGCGTGTACCACGTCGGATCTTCGGCGAGCTTTTCCTTGATCGATGCGAAGAGGCAGCGCTCTTCTTCGCTCTTCGGCGACGAAATCAATGACGCATCTTTTTCGGCCTTTTGGCCAAGATGCATCAGAAGCGTCGCGTCACCGCCATCATCCAGAATCATGTTCGGGCCTTCGCCCGGCGTGCCCTTCGCGCCGAAATCAAAAATACGGTGCGTGTAATCCCAGTAATCAGCGAGCGATTCGCCCTTCACCGCAAACACCGGTGTGCCGTTGGCAGCAATCGCGGCTGCGGCATGGTCTTGCGTTGAGAAAATATTGCACGACGCCCAACGCACCTTAGCGCCGAGCGCTTCGAGCGTTTCGATCAGCACAGCAGTTTGGATCGTCATGTGCAACGAGCCGGTAACCCGCGCGCCCTTGAGCGGCTGGCTCTTGGCGTATTCGTCGCGAATCGCCATGAGACCGGGCATTTCGGTTTCGGCGATTTTGATTTCTTTGCGGCCCCACGCGGCGAGCGTTGGGTCAGCGATCACGTAGTCCGTGAAGGCTTTGTCGGCGATAGCGTTCATTCGTCACTCCAAAATAGGTGGCGACGAAACGGTAGAAATCTTGGGGGCGACCAACCAGCAAAAGCCATGACGCACCCGCGAGAAATCGTGACCTGTTTGTCACCAAAACTGCGAGCGCGGTTGGAAAAATCGTGTCCGAGCCTAGCCAGAACTTCATGAACTCACGAAAACTGGTTGCAACGCTCCTCGAACAAGGTGAATGTTATTACACCCAGTCGCGCCGTGTCACAACTTGGTGCCACTGGCCTTGATAATCGGCGCCCATTCGTTGATCTGATTGGATACCAGCGCGCCGTATTCCGCCTGTGTCATCTTGGTGTAGACGATGCCGTTTTCCTCGAGTTTCTTCAGGACATTGGGCATCGCCAGGACTTCCGCGAGCGCCGCATAAAGCTTGTCGGTCACTTCTTTGCTCAAACCCGCCGGGCCGGAAATTCCGAAATAGTTGTCCACGCGAAGCTTTGGGTAGCCCGCCTCGGCAGTGGTCGGGACATCCGGCAGCAGCGGCGAGCGCTGAGCGGACGTCACTGCCAGGCCCTTGACCTGTCCGCCCTTAACCAGCGGCACGAAAGCGGTGATGACATCAATGCCAACCGGAATTTGCCCGCCGAGCAGATCGGTGGTCATCGGCGCGCCACCTTTGTAAGCGACGTGCGTCATGTTGCCTTTAGTGAGGGTTTTGAAGAACTCACCGCTGATGTGGCCAATGCTGGCAGGGCCGCCGCTGCCGAAGGGTGTGCGGTTTGGCGTGTGAGCGAGCTTTGCGAGGTCCGCGAGTGAATTGATCCCCGCTTTCGGGCTCGCCATAAACAGCACGGGTGCGGAGCCCGCGTAGAACACATGCGTGAACTGCTTCACCGGATCGTACGGCTGCTTGTCGAGCACGAACGGGCCGATCGACAGCGGCGTCGAATTTGCCATCATTAAGGTGTAGCCGTCTGCGGGCGCCTGCACCGTTGCAAGGCCGCCAACGCTGCCGCCAGCACCCGGCCGGTTATCCACGACCACAGGTTGACCCAGCTTCTGTCCGAGCGGCTCCGCGATGGTGCGCGCCACGATGTCGCTTGCGCCGCCCGGAGCGAAAGTGACGATCAGTTTGATTGGCTTATCCGGGTAAGCGGCGAGCGCAGCAGCTGGCATGAGAAGAAAACACGCCACGCTCACTAACTGACGGAATGGAAGAAAACGGTTCACCCGAGGCTCCTAAAGCGATTGAAAACGCACGATAGCATGCAAGACGCTTGCCAGCGACGCCGCGTATCGAAGCGCTTCGTTTACGCTTGCGACCTCATTCATGAGTGCGTCCCATGCCCAATTTCTGGCCTTCTTGCGGTTTTGACCTGCTGACGCGACGCGATCGCGCGTTGATCGTCACCGATGATTTTTTGCGTTCGTTCTTTTTACGCGCGGAAGTCGCGCCGATTGCAGAGTCGTGCGCGGCCGAAGTGAAGCTGCATGAAGCGCTGCTGGCCGACCCGCGCCGTGCGGTGGCGAACGTGGAAATTCTGCAAATCGCTGACCCCGACGCGCAGGCGAACTATCGAATATTGTTGAAGTTTCGCGATCGTCTACTCGCGGCGCCAACGCTAGAGGGGGCGTACACCGGCCTTTTCAGGGGCGACGGTGTGGACGTGCCGCCACTCTTCGTGTTTCAGCTCACTCAGATTTTCCTGCGACACATTCTGGGCGCGGACGGTGATCCGCTTGAAGCGCGCATGGCGGAATGCCTGTTTCGTGTTCAGAAGATTTCCGTACTCGAAGACGGCGCGGTCATGGCAGCCGACGACGAGACGGTTGAAGTGTTCGCCGAAACCGGCGGCTTTGGTTCGCTCGGCGAACTACTCAAGAAGCAAAACACGCCGACGCGATCCATTGACCTCGACGTGCTGTCGACGGACAACGCGGCGACTTACTGGGAACGTGATGAGCGCTTCGACCTCGCGGTGAGCCTCAACCGCGGGCAAGCGGCGCTCGACGCACTAATGCGCGTGCTGGAAAAGTGGGTGAAGCATTTCTTAGCCGTGCAGGTGACGATTGCGCATCGGCGCGAGATCGACGACAAGCAATGGGTGTGGCACGTCGGGCTGGACGCAACGGCCTCCGGTGTGTTGAACGACCTGTACAACAACGAAACCGTCGATGAAGCGCGCATGAGCCGCCTGTTGTGTTTGTTCGAGCTGCGCTTCGCGAACGCGACGGACATGCGCCCGAACATCGCGGGGCGGTCGGTTTATCTTGCGATGGCGATGGATAGTGAGGGAAAGCTAAAACTGAAACCTCAGAACCTTCTGCTCAACTTGCCCCTAAATCGTGCGTGATCTGTTGTTTTCATAGACAAATTCGCCCGCACTAGGCGCGCAACTCCAGAATTTGCTGCGGCGCACAAAAGCTCGAAAACAGGCATACAATCCGCGCTCTTATGTTGAGAATGAACCATTCATGAGTTCACATGCCGCAGGCAGCCACCCCGACAAACATTTGACCGGGGGGCGACTCGCAGCCCTCGCCCTCGGCGCCGTTGGCGTCGTGTACGGCGACATTGGCACCTCGCCGCTCTACACGCTGAAAGAGGTGTTTTTCAACAAGGCGCACAGCATCGCCTTGACCGAAGCCAATGTGCTCGGCCTGCTCTCACTTATTTTCTGGGTGCTCACCATCGTCGTGTCGATCAAATACGCGATGGTGATTTTGCGCGCCGACAATCAAGGCGAAGGCGGCACCATGATTTTGTTGGCGATGGCGCTTCGCACCGCGGTTGGGCCGGAACACGCCACACGACGCCGCTGGCTCACGCTCTTGGGGATATTCGGGGTCTCGCTCTTTTTTGGTGATTCGATTGTGACGCCTGCGGTATCAGTGCTTGGTGCGATGGAAGGGCTCACGGTGATCAACACGGATTGGCAAGCGGCCGTGGTGCCCATCACCATCGTGATTTTGATCGGGCTTTTTTATGTGCAACGCACTGGAACCGGCAAGGTCAGCGCGTTCTTTGGCCCGATCATGGCGACATGGTTTTTGGTGCTCGGAGCATTGGGGATTTATCACAGCGCGTCGAACCCCGGTGTGTTTCGCGCTCTCAACCCGATGTACGCGTTTGAATTCCTGGCGCACAACCCCGGTCTGTTCATCGTTGTGCTGGGTTCGGCGGTGCTCGCTGTGACCGGTGCTGAAGCGCTCTACGCGGACATGGGTCACTTCGGCCGCAAACCGATTCGTGTGGCGTGGTTCGGTTTTGTGATGCCGCTCTTGGTCATCAACTATTTCGGTCAAGGTGCGCTGATCTTGAAGACCTGCGCTGGCAAAGTGGGCTGTTCGATGCACCCGTTCTACGATCAAGTGCCGCATTCGTTCTTGATTCCGATGGTCGTGTTGGCGGGCTGCGCGTCAGTGATCGCGTCACAGGCGGTGATCTCGGGCGCGTTCTCGATCGCGCGCCAAGGCATCCAGCTCGGCTTCCTGCCTCGCATGCAGGTGATTCACACGTCACATCGTTCTGAAGGTCAAATTTATTTGCCCGGCGTGAACTGGGCGCTGTTCATTCTCGTGTTGATCGTGGTGATTGCGTTCCGCAGCACGGACAACCTCGCGGCGGCATACGGTCTCGCGGTCACTGGCGCGATGTTCATCGATACGATTTTGTTCGCCGTCGTTGCGTTTGGTTTGTGGAAGTGGAACAAAGCGCTGGCGACGCTCGCGGTCGCGGTGTTTGCGATTGTCGACATCGCGCTTCTCGCTTCGACCGTGATCAAAATTCCAGATGGCGGCTGGTTCCCACTCTCGATCGCAGCGGTGATTTTGCTGTTCATGACCACGTGGAAGCGTGGCCGCAACCTGATGGCCGATGAGCGCCGCAAGTCCGCTTTGCCACTCGCCCCGATGATCGAGGCGTTGGCGCGCGACGCCGCACGGGTGCAGGGCACGGCCGTGTTCATGACATCGAATCCGGACGAAATGCCAGCCGCGATGCTGCACAACCTCAAGCACAACAAAGTCCTACACGAGCGCAACATCATTTTGCATGTGCATTTCGAGGACGTACCGCTGGTTACGCGCGCGCGACGCGTTCGCGTGGAGGACATGGGCCACGGCTTCTACACGATGGTTGTGAACTACGGCTTCATGAACGCGCCGGACATTCCGAAAGCCCTGACGATTGCCGCAAAGGCACATCAAATCGACGTCGAAATGATGGACACGTCGTTTTTCGTGTCGCGGGAAGTGCTGGTACCGACGGCATGCAAACGCATCTCGGTCTGGCGTCAGCGCTTGTTTAGCGTCATGTCGCGCAACGCGCAATCTGCGACGGCGTACTTCCAAATTCCGACCAACCGAGTGTTGGAACTTGGCGCGCAGATTAAGTTCTGATACAGCTTTTTGGCCTTAACCGCAATTCTGCGGTCGATAGCGGCCATTTTCCTAAATTCCAGAACGAAGTGCGCGCCTTCGGTACGAGAGGAAGGCTGGAGGCGTGAGAGCGTCAAGCGGTAGTCTTTCGGTTGTTCAAAGACGGAAAGGCCAAAGCTATGAAGCGGTATACACACCTCCAGCCCGGTG
>JAKPSO010000818.1 GCA_029571495.1 Pseudomonadota bacterium | reverse complement strand
CTTTAAGATCGCCGAGGAATTTTTCGCTAGCGTCGACGGCGATGACCTTCACGCCGAGATTGCGCGCGAACATATCCATCACCATTTGGCCTTCGTTCAATCGAAGTAGGCCGTGATCGACGAATACGCATGTGAGTTGTTTACCGATCGCGCGGTGAATGAGCGCCGCGGCGACACTGGAATCTACGCCGCCCGAGAGCCCGAGAATGACTTCGTCGGTGCCAACTTGTTCGCGAATTTTGGCGACCGCCGTCTCGATGTAGTTAGGCATCGTCCACGTTGGATTCGCGGCGCAGATGTCGAGTACGAAACGGCGGAGCATGGCGGTGCCCTGCTTCGTGTGCGTGACTTCGGGGTGAAATTGCACGGCGTAGAACTTACGTGCTTCGTCGGCGATGCCGGCAACGGGGCAGTTGTCCGTGGACGCCATGAGCTTGAAGCCTGGCGGCATTTCGGTGACTTTGTCGCCGTGGCTCATCCAGACGTGTAAGAGGCCGTGGCCTTCGGCGTTTTTCGCGTCCTCGATGCCTTCAAGAAGCTTCGTGTGACCGCGCGCGCGAAGCTCTGCGTGGCCGAACTCACGATGCTCACTTGCTTCGACTTTGCCACCGAGCTGCACGGTCATTGTGAACATGCCGTAGCAGATACCAAGCACCGGCACGCCTTGCGTGAACACCGCAGCCGGTGCTCGCAGATCATGCGCCTCGTAGGTGCTCGCATGGCTTCCGGAGAGGATGATGCCTTCGGGGTCGTATTCGCGGATGAACTCTTCAGAAACGTCGTTCGGGTGCAGCTCGCAATAGACGCCCATTTCGCGGACGCGCCGAGCGATGAGCTGCGTGACCTGTGAGCCGAAATCGAGAATGAGAATGCCGCGTGCCATAGAACGAAAGCCGTGTTGAGGAGTAAGTGGGGCGTGAGTCGAGGAGACTAAAACGCGAAGGGGCCGCACGGCCCCTTCGTTGAGTGATTTTTTATTTCTTTGCGGGGGGCTGCGCGCCGCCTGTCGCCGGAGCGGGAGCATTTTTTGGCGGTTCAGGCAATTTCAGGCCTTCTTTTTTGAGCGCAGCGTCAACGCGTTGGTCGACCTCAGTGGACAACGTGTCAGCCCACTTCATGGCCGTTTGATAGGTTTCGCCGTTGACCTTCGATTGGCTTGCGAGTAGCTTCTTTCCGGTCGCGCTTTGATAGAACTTGACGACTTCGGAGATCTCCGCGGCCGTGAAGGCGTTGTGATAAACCAGCGTCACCTGTTCGATCAATCCGCCGGCAGCGTCTGCCTTAGCGAGCAAAGTATCGCGCATCGCGTCGCGAGCAATGGTGAAGCCTTTGTCGGGGAATTTCGGGTCGAGCTGCTTGACGCCAGGAATCCAGCTTTGCACCGTGCTGTTTGCCATTTGTTCCGGCAACGCTTTGATGTTGGTGACTTCGAGCAGCGTTTTGATTTGCGCGCGCTTGGCGGGAGTCAGTTCGTCAGCGTGGACAGCCGGTGCAGCGAACGCAACCGCAGTCAGTGCGAGGAGGAGAATTTTTTTCATTGGGTAGATTTAATCCGCGTGGTAGTTGGGCGCTTCTTTCGTGATTTGCACGTCGTGAACGTGCGACTCGCGAATGCCAGCGCCAGTGATTTGTACGAACTCCGCTCGGTCGTGGAGTTCCGCAATCGTGCCGCATCCGCAATAGCCCATGCCTGAGCGAATGCCGCCCTCAAGCTGGTGTACGACAGAGCCCACCGGCCCTTTGTAAGGCACACGGCCTTCAATGCCTTCGGGCACGAGTTTTTCGGCGTTGTTCTCGGCGTCTTGGAAATAACGGTCGCGAGAGCCTGCCTCCATCGCGGCGAGTGAGCCCATGCCACGATACGATTTATACGAACGACCTTGGTAAAGAACAACTTCGCCCGGCGCCTCTTCGGTGCCTGCAAACAGGCCGCCGAGCATCACGCAATCGGCCCCTGCCGCGAGCGCCTTGATGATGTCGCCTGAGTACCGGATTCCGCCGTCGGCGATGATGCCAGCGCCAGAGTTGTGAATGGCATTGGCCACGAAATCAACAGCGGTAATTTGCGGCACGCCGACGCCGGCGACCATCCGCGTGGTGCAAATCGACCCGGGGCCGATGCCGACCTTTACAGCGTCGGCACCTGCGTCAACAAGCGCCTTTGCGGCCTCGGCGCTCGCGATGTTGCCGCCGACAACTTGTGCATGTGGGTATTGCTTCTTAACCCAAGTCACGCGATTGAGGACGCCGCGGGAATGACCATGCGCGGTATCCACTACGATGAAGTCTGCGCCAGCATTCAACAATAACTCGACACGCTCTTCGGTACCTTCACCGACGCCAACCGCAGCGCCGACGCGCAAGCGGCCCTGTTCGTCTTTGCAGGCGTTGGGGTGTTCGGTCGACTTCAAAATGTCTTTTACCGTGATCAAGCCGCGCAATTCAAAAGCTTCATTGACCACGAGGACGCGCTCTAGGCGATGCTTGTGCATCAACGCTTTGGCTTCCTCAATGCTCGCGCCCTCACGCACCGTGACGAGGCGTTCGGCGGGTGTCATCAAGGCCGTCACCGGTTGGTCGAGATTGCCCTCGAAACGCAAGTCACGGTTGGTCACGATGCCGATGAGGCGCTTGCCTTGCAACACCGGCACACCGGAAATCTTATTTTCAGTCGTGATCGCGACGACGTCGCGGACCGTGACTTCCGGAGTGACAGTGATTGGGTCTTTGAGCAGACCGGACTCGAAGCGCTTTACGCGCGAAACTTCGCGCGCTTGATCTTTTGCCGACAGATTCTTGTGGATCACGCCGACGCCACCTGCTTGTGCCATTGCGATGGCCAAACGGGACTCCGTAACAGTGTCCATTGGCGCGGACAGGATCGGGAGCCGCAGTGACACATTTCGTGTCAGGCGCGTGCCAAGGTCAACGTCGCGGGGGAGGATTTCGGAGTAACCGGGGACGAGCAGTACGTCGTCGAAGGTGAGGGCTTTGGCGCGAATGCGCATGTGAAATTCCCAAAAACCGTATTCTACTCAAGGTCCGACAGGCGCGCCACCGCTGGCGTCGGCCCCGAGCGTGCGCGCTAGCCCTGCTTGGGTTCCGCTGCCTTTTCGGGGATCGCCCCCTTCTTAATTTCGACCTTTACGCGCTCCTTGACCGCGCCAAGGTAGGCGCTGGTCAGGTCACCTGCGCTTTGACCGGTTAAGCGCTGTGCCAGCGACTTGGCCTTGTCTGCGGCCAACGCTTCTGGCTCCACAACTTTCAGCACTTTGACAAGCGTGTACCCACCTGCATCGTTAGCGCCACCGACAGCGGCTTCGCCTTTAGCGAGGTCAGCCGCAAAAATACTCTTAAGAAGTGCTTGATTGACGTTTGGCGCGGGTTGTTGCCGCAGCAGCTTTTGCGCGGCGGCAAAGGTCACGCCTGCGTCCTTACCGCTGGTCAGCAGCGCGAGCTTTTCGGCGCCCGATTTCGCGGCAAGTTCCGTGGCGGCGCGACGCTGCAATTGCGCTTGAATCTGTGACTTGACCTCGTCAAGCGGACGCACTGCAGATGGCTTGTGCTCAAGGACACGAGCAGAGATCAGGCTGTTGTTGCCGAGATCAATGGCTTCAGAATTCTTCTTCGCAGCGACGTTCGCGGGGGCGAAAACGGTTTGCGCAAACTTCTGATTACCGCCGGCGATGGCTTGTACTTGTGCGCGGCTCAGCCAATCGGTCTTCTTGATCTCAAGTTTCAGTTCTTCAGCAAGCTTCGTATAGCTGTCGCCTGCTTCGTAAACGCGATTTTGGAATTTCTCGGCGTTCTCAGCGAAGAGCTTGCTGGCCTTTTGTTGCTTGAGTTCACCTTCGATTTGCGCTTTGACTTCGTCGAGTGGCTTGACGCGTTCGGCCTTGACTTCGGTCAGGCGAATGATGTGGAACCCGAAATCGGATTCGATCGGACCACGGACTTCACCCGGCTTCATCGAGAACACAGCCTCTTCAAATGGCTTCACCATTTGGCCGCGACCAAAGAATCCTAAGTCGCCGCCCTGCGCAGCGGAGCCTGGATCTTTCGACTTCGCCTTGGCGACCGTCGCAAAGGTGTCGGCCGATGTGCCGACTTGCTTCAGTAAAGCTTCGGCTTCGGCCTTCGCAGCGTCTTTCGACGCCGCCTTCGGCTGGCCTTTGTCGTCTTTGTCGACGCTTAACAGAATGTGGCTCGCACGGCGCTCTTCTGGAGCGGAAAACTCCTTAACGCGTTTGTCGTATTCGGTTTTCACTTCATCTGCAGAAACAGCAGCGCTGTTCAGGAATGCCGCTTGGTTCAATTGGAGATACTCGATCTTCACTTGCTCTGGCGACCGGAACGAATCGGGCGACTTCTCGTACTCCGCCTTGATCGCGGCGTCGTCAACTTTGGCTTGAGCCATGAACGCGTTTACGTCAAGCGTTGCAACTTGAACCTCGCGGCCTTGTTCCGTCAGCTTTTGATAGAGCGCGACTTGTGCGGCACTCGCAAATCCGCTGCGTCCGAGCGGATCTTGCAGCGTTTGCATCGCGAGGTCGTTGCGAACGTTGGCGCGGAACCCCGGCACCGTCAAACGATTGGCCTGCAGAATCTCCGCGGCTTTCTTCTCGGAGAATTTGCCATCTTCCTGAAAGTCTGGAATGTTGGCGATGACTTTGTCGACTTCCGCATCGCTTGCAGCGAGTTTGAGGTCTTGACCGACAACCTGAAGCAAGCGTTGGTTCACGACACCTTCGAGCACTTGTTGCTTGACTTCCGGGTTGTCAAACATCGCGGGATCGTAGTTCTTGCCAAGCATCCGCTGCATTTGCGCCTGTTGGTTGCGCATCGCGTTTTCATAATCCTGCGGTGTAACGGCTTGACCGCCGACCGTAGCGACGTCCTTGTCGCTGCTCATCGTGCGCACGTAGCTGTCTACGCCAAAAAAGGCGAATGGCAGCGCGATGAGCGCGAGGATGAATTGAACCAAGCGCTTATTTTTGTGGACGAAATCAAACATCGGAGTCTCGGTTTATCTGTTGATATGTGAAACAGAATTTTGAATTGCACCACATGCGACGCGAAATGCAATTGCGGTCAGTGGATACAAAAAAGGCGAACATACGTTCGCCTTTTTTATGTCGTCTGTGGCGGAGTGGACGGGGCTCGAACCCGCGACCCCCGGCGTGACAGGCCGGTATTCTAACCAACTGAACTACCACTCCGCGCCTTAAGCCTTTAGTCAGGACTTTCAAGCCTTGGAATTCTTTGGCGTCCCCACGGGGAATCGAACCCCGGTTACCGCCGTGAAAGGGCGGTGTCCTAGGCCTCTAGACGATGGGGACCCGGACTTTACAACTACTACCAGTTCGGCTTCTGGTGGAGGTAAGCGGGATCGAACCGCTGACCTCTTGCATGCCATGCAAGCGCTCTCCCAGCTGAGCTATACCCCCGTCCAACGAAGACCGCATTATAGAGACGACCTTCCCTCTTGTAAACCCTTTTCTGCACTTTCCTTCAAAAAAAGCTCTATTACCGTCACCCGTGAAATCTTTGCGTCG
>JAKPSO010000784.1 GCA_029571495.1 Pseudomonadota bacterium | reverse complement strand
TCTCGACGCACTGGCGTTAAAACACGTCAACTGCATCCCGAAATCGACGCGCGCGGCGCTGGGGGGGCTGCTCAGTGAGGCAGGTGGAGCGTCGCTCGCGAGTTATCTCTTGTTCGAGCCCGATTTTGTCAACGCGCTGATTGCATTAGGCCAACGCGACGCGTACTCGCGGGCTGCGGAATTGCTGGCGTTTTTCGCGCCGCAGAGTTGAGGCTGGGGCGGCATCGAATCCGCACGGTGTCAACGGATAAGAGTCACGCAACAGCTTTTTAGTGCTATCCGCCGTTGCGTGGTCGTTAGCGTCGCAAAAACTAAGCTCTCGACTTCAGTGAAAAACACGTGCTAAGCGCCGCCGAGTGGTCGCTATAGCGAAAAAGCTATTGCCCTCGCACTGCACGCAACGCCCGATCGTAAGCGCGTTTAAAGGTCGGGCTCTCGCGTTCGCCTGCGCCGACTTGGTAGTTGCGGTCGGCGCGCAAGGTCGCCATGTACATCCGTTCGCAATTCGCTTCGTCGCCGGCTTGGCAGTAGCTGATCGCCATGTTGTTGTATGCGTGCGCTTTGTCGCTCGGCGCTGCTTGGCCGTGATTGATGATCTCAGTCCATAAGCTGCGCGCCGCGAGGGATTCACCGCGACGGTAGGCTGCCATGGCCTGCGACGACAAGTCTTCGATGCGCTTTGGAGCAGGTGGGGGCGGCGCTGCACTCGTGGACGACTTCGTCGCTGCTGCCGCGCGAGCTGCGCGATCAGAAGCCTCTTGTTGCGCGCGGGCTGCGGCGAGGCGTTCATTCTCTTCTTGCTGCGCCTTGCGAGCGACCTCGGCGAGATCAGACGCCGACGGCGACGGAGTCGCCACGCTGGCGGGACGATATTCGGTAGCGGCCGGTGATTTTGCCTTTGCGCGCTCGTCTGCTTCTGCCTTGGCTTTCGCAGCCTTTTCCTTGGCCTCTTGTTTGGCCTTTGCCTTTTCTTCTGCGTCCGCTAGCGCCTTGGCCTTCGCCTCCGCCTCTCGCTTTGCCTTCGCGGTAGCGGCACTGTCAGCCTCCGGCTTCACAGCTGCGGGCGGCGCGACCGCGGCTTCAGGCGTCGCCGTCGGGCCGGGTTTAGCAGCCGTTGCCTGTGGCGGAGTGGTTGCAGTCGTGGTTTTTGGATCGGCGGCGGCTGGCGAAGATGACGCAGGAACCGCGCTCGCGCTGGTCGACGCCTCTGCCGACGCCGCAGGAGGAGGCGGCACGGGCGGTGCCGTGTCGCGCCCAAAGAAGAAATATCCACCCGCCGCGATAGCTGCGACGACCGCACCGGCGATGAGGCCGGTGAATGAAGGCTTCGCGGGCGTTGTGGTTGTTGCGCTGCTCGCACGCAAATCGGCGGGACGCTTGCCTGTGTTGGTTGAGGCGGATGCGGTCGGCGTCGGCGGTTTGCCGCCTGTCCACACGACCGTCGCGTCGTCAATTGCGTCCGCAGGCTTCGCTGTCGGCTTGGGAACGGCCGGCTCGCTAGTCGTCGCCGCCATGGACGTCGGTGTGGCCACAGCGGCGACCGTCGGTGCGCTCACTGGAGCCGGAGCTTCGCGCTTGACAAACTCCGTCTTTGGAGACGCTTCCATCGGCGTGATCCAGCCCAGGCCTTCGCGCAAAGCATCAACGGACTGGAATCGATTTTCGGGCCGAACCGCTAGCGCTTTGACAAGCCCGTCGCGGAACGTCGGCGAGCACACCGCTTTGATCGATTCGACCAAGCCCGGCAACGGATCGGTGATCATGCGCGCGACGGCCTGCGGCGGCGCTGCGCCAGCGAGCAGGAAATACAGCAGCGCCCAATCCGTACACGTCCGTCCATGGCCCTTGTACCATCGTGCCGTCGTCGACGTACTGCTCAATCGGTGCGTAGCCAGGCTTCAAAACAGTGGTCAACGCTTGTGTCATGCCGCCCACGACAAGCCGCGCCGCACCCAGATCGAGGAGCACCGGCGCGCCGTTGGCCCGCATGAGAATGTTGTCTGGTGAGACGTCGCGATGAATTACGTTTTGCGCGTGAAGGAGTTCAACGGCGTCAAAAATCGGCTCAATGATGCGGCGAATGCTGCCTTCATCAAGTCCCGTGCTGCCACGGTAGAGCTCGCGAAGCGTATTTCCGGCATAGAAACGCATCGCCATGTAGGCTGTTGCGTTTTGCTCCCAGGCGCGGTGCACCTCAACCAGCGCCGGGTGCGAAAACTTTGCGAGCATTTGCGCTTCACGCAGGAAGTTGCGCAGTCCCGACGTAAACGCGTCCG
>JAKPSO010000781.1 GCA_029571495.1 Pseudomonadota bacterium | reverse complement strand
CGCGTCAACGCGTTCAATCAGGACCGCGGCGCTGCGGCCGTGTTTCGTACCATTCCTTCACGCGTGCTCACGCTCGAAGACTTGGCGGCACCAAAGATTTTCGCGGAGCTTTCGCTGAAGCCGCGCGGACTCGTGCTGGTGACTGGACCGACGGGCTCCGGCAAGTCAACGACGCTCGCAGCGATGGTCAACCACGCGAACGAAAACATCATGGGACATATCCTCACGGTTGAGGACCCGATCGAATTCGTGCACGAGAGCAAGAAATGCCTCATCAACCAGCGTGAACTCGGCGAGCAAACGCTGTCGTTTTCCAACGCGCTTCGCTCCGCCCTACGTGAAGATCCGGACATCATCCTGATCGGCGAGATGCGCGACCTTGAGACCATTCGCCTCGCCTTGACCGCTGCTGAAACCGGCCACTTGGTGTTCGGAACCTTGCACACCTCTTCTGCCGCCAAGACCATCGACCGTATCGTCGACGTGTTCCCGGCCGCAGAAAAAGACATGACGCGTTCGATGCTTTCTGAATCGCTCGTTGCGGTCATTTCACAATCGCTTATCAAGCGCAAAGACGGTACGGGCCGTATCGCCGCGCACGAAATCATGATCGGCAACTCGGCGATTCGAAACCTCATCCGCGAAAACAAAATTGCGCAGATGTACTCGGTTATTCAAACGAGTCTTGGTCAGGGCATGCAAACGCTCGATCAATGCCTCGAAGAACTGGTGCGCCGCAACCTCATCAGCAATGCCGAAGCGCGCCTGTCTGCCCGCCAAGGCGAAATGTTCGCCTAATCGCGGCAATACAATTCGGCGACGAAAAGAGACAACACCATGGAACGCGAACAAGCTACCCCGTTTATCAACTCGCTTCTGCTCATGATGGTGCAGAAGGGTGCGTCAGACTTGTTCCTCACGGCGGGTTTCCCACCGGCGTTGAAGATTGACGGTGAGATCACGCCGGTCTCGAAGACTGCGCTGTCGCCGTTGCACACGCTAACGCTTGCGCGCTCGATCATGAACGACAAGCAGGCCGCCGAGTTCGAGCGCACGAGCGAATGCAATTTCGCGATCAACCCACCTGGCACAGGCCGCTTTCGTTGCAGCGCTTTCATGCAACAAAACCACGTCGGTGTGGTGATTCGTACGATCAATACGACGATTCCGCGCTTTGAAGAATTGATGCTGCCGCCGATTTTGCGTGACATCGTCATGGCCAAACGCGGTCTCGTCATCTTCGTGGGCGCGACCGGTAGCGGCAAATCCACCTCGATGGCGGCCATGATCGATCACCGCAATCGCAACTCGCGCGGCCACATCGTGACGATCGAAGACCCCATTGAGTTCGTGCACGAGCATCGCAATTGCATCATCACACAACGCGAAATTGGCACTGACACCGAAAACTGGGGCGTTGCGCTTCGTAACAGCTTGCGGCAAGCACCGGACGTCATCACTATCGGCGAGATTCGTGATCGCGACGCGATGGATCACGCGATCACCTTCGCCGAAACCGGACACCTGTGCATCGCAACGCTGCACGCTAACAATACGAACCAAGCGCTTGATCGCATCATCAACTTCTTCCCCGAAGAGCGTCGTCAGCAGCTTCTGATGGACTTGTCCCTCAATTTGCGCTCGTTCGTCTCGCAACGCTTGATCCCCAAGCGCGACGGCAAGGGTCGTGTACCTGCAGTCGAAGTGCTGCTCAACTCGCCACTCATCGCTGATCTGATTTTTAAGGGCGAGGTCTCTGAGATCAAAGAGATCATGAAAAAGTCGACCGAGCTTGGCATGCAGACGTTCGATCAGGCGCTGTTCCAGTTGCACGAAGCCGGCCACATCAGCTATGAAGACGCACTACGCAACGCTGACAGCGTGAACGATCTACGTCTACGCATCAAGCTCGAAGGCCACGAGTCGAAAGGCCGCAACATTCTGGCCGGCCTTGAACACCTCGACATGGTCAAGTAAGACACAACTACGACCGTCTGCCGTGGCGAGAGATTCCGCATCTCAGCGCCACCGGTACTCCGCATGAAATTTGCCAACGCCAGTGCCTACGCTTGCCTTGCCAGCGCGATGATGATCGTTGGCGCGTACGTGGGCTTCTCGAAAGTGCTCGTCGCGGTGTTCCCGGTGTTCCTGCTTGCGTGGCTCCGCTTTGGTTTTGCAGCAGTAGCGATGGCCACGTGGGTCAAGCGCACGCCGAACGAGCCGCCGCTGGATTCGCGCATGCGTCG
>JAKPSO010000775.1 GCA_029571495.1 Pseudomonadota bacterium | reverse complement strand
ACTCGACAGTAATCGGCGTGATGGCGCAGCGCTTGGTGCGTACGCTCTGCACGAACTGCAAAGCCCCGGCCGAGCCGCTGTCGGATGACCAATGGGCTGCGCTGACGAAGCCGTATCGCGCGTCGAAGCCCACTATTACGTACAAAGCCGTAGGCTGCCTCGATTGCCGCATGACGGGGTATCGTGGCCGCGCCGGTTTGTATGAAGTGATGACGGTGACACCGGAATTGCGCAAGTTGGTGCTTGCGGGTGCGGGGCTCGATGAGCTACGCGAACAAGCCTTCCGCGATGGCATGAAACCGCTGCGGGCGTCGGGTGCGCACAAAATCGCGACAGGCTTGACGACCGTGGAAGAGGTGGAGCGCGTCGCGCCGCCAGTGTGAGCATGCGTGGTCCATCGGAGCTTTTGACGTGGTCGCGTAGACATTGAATGTGCCCACTTTCGTAAGGTAAATATTTGACGCAGATTTCGCAGATTTTGTGCAGATTCACGCCGATTTTTGTATAGCGGTTACTGCGTACCGCGAAGAAAATCTGCGGAAATCTACTGTTGGAATCTGTGAAATCTGCGTCAAAAAGAAAACACAAAATAGCTTTAGTCTCAGGAGAGAAAATCTTGCAAATTTCAATCATCGGCCTCGGCCGGATGGGCGCGAACATGGCGCGGCGCTGGGCGCGCGGCGGCGTCAACGTCATCGCGTTTGATCAAAGCGCCGACGCACGGGCGTCGGCTGCAGAGGCCAACATCAGTGCGGTCGCCACGCTCGCCGACGCAGTGCACGCGCAGGCGTCGCCGCGCATTGTGTGGCTCATGTTGCCCTCGGGCGAGATTACGGAGTCCACGATCGACGCGGTGTTGCCGATGCTCGCCAAAGGTGATCTCCTTGTCGATGGCGGCAACGCAAACTACAAAGACTCGCAGCGCCGCGCGGTGAAGGCAAACGCCGTCGGCATCGAGTACGCCGATGTGGGCGTTTCGGGCGGCGTGTGGGGTTTGCAAAACGGTTACTGCGTGATGGCAGGCGGATCGGCGGAGAGTTACGCACGCCTGCAGCCGTACCTCGAAGTGCTGGCACCGTCGAAGACGCAAGGCATCGTGCATGCGGGCGCGGTAGGGGCGGGACACTACGCAAAGATGGTGCACAACGGCATCGAATACGGCATGATGCAAGCGCTCGCCGAAGGCTTCGCGCTCATGGAGGCGAAGAAAGAGTTCGCGATGCCGGTGGCCGACATCGCCGAGGCTTGGCGCGACGGTTCGGTGGTGCGTTCTTGGCTTCTGGATTTGACTGCGTCAGCGCTGAAAAAACCGGACGAAATCGCGGCGATCGCGCCGTACGTGGCCGACTCCGGCGAGGGGCGTTGGGCCGTCGAGGCGATGGTGGAGCTTGGCGTTCCGGCACCAGTGACGGCGCTGGCGCTCACCACGCGCTTCGCGACGCAGGGTCGCGGCGATTACGCCGCGAAGCTCCTGGCGCAAATGCGCGCGGGGTTTGGCGGGCATGCGGTGAAGAAGTCCTGAGTCGCGAACGATACGGTGGGAGCGGGCGCTCGTACTGCATAGTCTGTATTCAGCTTTTCCTTTGAAGCCGCCAACGGGCGGTCATCACAGCAGATTTATGCGACTAGTCGACAATACAGAAAACATGGCTGAAAGCGCCGCTAGGCCGTCGCTAACGCCGAAAAGCCGTTGGTAATTTGCGCGACCGCTAAATCGCGCTGCTGCGCAAAATCGCGTCCTTGCGCGTGTGTAAGTCGGGCAGCAATTCCAGACCCAAGCCCGGTTTGTCGTTGAGCGAAATCATGCCGTTCTTGACGACGGGCAGTTCGGTCACGAGCTCCTTGTACCAACCGGAATAGAAGGCGCGAACGCTTTCTTGGATGAGCGCGTTTGGCGCGTGGAGCGAAAGGTGCGTACTTGCGGCCCACACGACCGGCCCCGTGCAATCATGCGGTGCAACGGGCAATTGCCACGCGTCGGCCATTGCTGCGATCTTTCGCGCTTCGGTGAGCCCGCCGCACCAACTCAAGTCCAGCATCGCCACGCCCGCAACGCCCGTTTGCAGGTAATCCTTGAATCCCCATTTGTAGGCAAGCGTCTCGCTCGCGCAGATCAGCGCGTCGGTGTGCGGCGCGTATTGCTTAAGCAAGTCAAGCGAGTCCATGCGGATCGCGTCTTCGTGCCAAAACGTGTTGAACGGTTTCAACGCGCGCGCGATTTTTTGCGCCATCGGTAAGCGCCACAGGCTGTGGAACTCGACCATGATGTCCATCCGCTCACCAACTGCGCCGCGAATTTTGCGGAACGGCTCTAGCGCACGGTCGAGATCGGCATTGCTGATGTATTGACCATCGCTCGCTTCAGCCGCAGGATCGAACGGCCAAATTTTCAACGCCGTGATGCCTTCAGATTCGAGCGACAGCGCGAGCTCATCGGCGTGATGCAGAAAGCCTTCGAGGTCCTCGTAAGGGCCGTTATTATTTTGTCCGATGCCCCAATTGCTCGTGTTCTGATTCACCGTGCTGCGCACGTATTGGTAGCCCGCGCAGGTGTTGTAAATGCGAATGGCGTCGCGGCTTTTACCACCGAGCGCCGTATGCACCGGCATGTTCGCTGACTTGCCAAAAATGTCCCACAAGGCAATGTCAATCGCGCTGTTGCCACGCGTCTCAACGCCCGAACCTCGCCAGCCGAGGTAACCCGTCAGTTCTTTGTTGCGTGCCTCAATCGCAAGCGGGTCTTTACCCAGCAGTTTTTGTGCGGCCCATTCGTGAACATACGCTTCGACCGAAGCCGCACCCATGAAGGTTTCACCGAGCCCAACGAGGCCTTCGTCCGTGTGCAATTGCACCCAACAGATATTGGGAAATTCGCCAAGGCGAAGGGTGTCCACGCGCGTGATTTTCATGTCAATCGAGCCCGCTCACGACGCCGCGAGCGGGCAAGGTCGCGTTAGCCGCCGCGCGCTTTCTTGAGCGCGTCGACGACTGCGTTGATCGCGTCGGCGCCAATCGTCGCAGCGTTTTTGTCGTACACGGGTTTGACCTTCTCGAACATGCGGCGTTGTTCGGCTGCGGTGATTTCGTTCACTTGCATGCCGCGTGCTTTCAGCGTCGCCAGCGATTTGCTGTCGAGCGCGCGGATGGTGGCGCGTTCTACTTTCTGACCCTCAATTGCGGCTTCACGCAATGCGGCTTGCTCGTCTTTCGAGAGCGTGTCCCACATCTTCTTGCTGTAGAGCACGAGGAACGGCGTGTAGGCGTGACGCGTCACGCTCAAGTACTTTTGCACTTCATAAAACTTCGAAGTGTCGATCGTCACGAACGGATTTTCTTGGCCGTCGATGGTCTTGGTTTCGAGTGCGGTAAACACTTCGCCGAACGACATCGGAACGGCATTGGTGCCGAGCGTTTTGAAGGTGTCGAGGAAGATGTTGTTTTGCATCACGCGCACTTTCACGCCGTCGAAATCTTCGACGCGTGCGACGGGGCGTTTGCTGTTGGTGAGATTGCGGAAGCCGTTCTCCCAGTACGCGAGATTGATGAGGCCTGCCTCTTCCAGTTTCTTGCTCAGAAACGCGCCAGCGGGGCCGTCGAGCACCGCGTCGACTTCTTTCTCGTTGGCGAAGAGGAACGGCAGGTCAAACACGCCGAGCTCTTTCACGATGCCCACGAGTGGCGAGCTCGACGTCACCACCATCTCTTGCGTGCCCGCGCGCAGTGCTTGGGTGGCTTGTAAATCGCCACCCGCTGCGCCGCCCCAAAACGCGGTGATTTTGAGTTTGCCGCCCGAACGCGCGTTGAGCACTTCTTGCATTTTTTTCACGCCGGCGCCAACGGGATGATCCTCGTTGATGCCGTTGCTCATCTTGATGTTGCGCTCAGTAAATTGCGCCATCGCGGTAGACGCCGCAAGCAGCGTCGTCGCAACGACCGTAACGATAGTTTTCACCTTGAACATGTTTCTCTCCTTAATTGAATCTCACTCGAACACCTAAAACTATTTGCGAGCAACGCTAACGCATCCACCATTGCAGCGGCACCGTCACCAGCTCGGGAACAAACACCAGCAAGAACAACACGATCAACTGCGCGATAAAAAACGGCATCACGCCCTTGAACGCATCGTCCATCGAAATCTTCGCCACGCCGCACACGACATTGAGCACCGTGCCCACCGGCGGCGTGATGAGGCCAATCGCATTATTCATAATGAAAAGCACGCCGAAGTAAACAGGGTCAATCCCCGCTTTCAGCACCACGGGCATCAATACTGGCGTCAGAATCAACACGGTAGGCGCGAAATCAAGTGCCGTGCCGACGATCACAATCAACACCATCATCACAAACATCAAGAGCGTCTTGTTACCCATGAACGGTGACAACATCGCGGCGACCTCCGATGGAATGTTCGCCACAGTAATCAGCCACGCACTCACCATCGCAGCAGCAACCAAGAACATGACTACAGCGGTCGTCTTGCCGGCTGCGAGGAACAGCCCGTAAACCTCTGAGAGTTTCAACTCACGATAGACGAAGGCACCGACTACGAAGGAGTACACGGCCGCCGCGACGGCCGCTTCCGTCGGCGTGAACACGCCTGCCTTCATGCCACCGATGATGATCAGCGGGAGCGCAACGGCAAAGGTGCTGTTGGCTGTGACTTTCAGGCGCTCTTTCATTGGCATGTTGGGTGCGGGCTGCACGTTCTCCTTCTTCGCGACCCACCACCACGCGATGCCTATGGCCACACCCATCATCACGCCCGGTACGATCCCCGCGAGAAAAAGCTTGGTGATCGATACGTTGCCCGAGACGCCGAAAATAATGAATCCAATCGACGGCGGAATCACCGGCGCGATGATGCCGCCAGCCGCAACCAGACCAGCCGATCGATTCACGTCGTAGCCCGCCGCGCGCATCATTGGAATCAGGAGCGCCGCGAGCGCCGCCGTATCGGCCACGGCCGACCCCGACAGCGACGCCATGATGATCGCAGCGATAACCGCGACGTAGCCCAAGCCCCCACGGTAGTGTCCAACCCACGCGATGCCCAAATTGACGATGCGTTTGGATAATCCGCCCGCGTTCATAAACTCGCCTGCGAGCAAGAAGAAGGGCACTGCGAGCAGCGGAAAATTGTCCGCGCCGTCAACAAAACGCTGCGCCAAGATTTGCGCGTCAAACGACGCGAGGACGCCAGTGCCACCCAAATAGGCCATCAAGCAGACGCCACACACCAACAGCGCGTACGCAATCGGCATTCCGAGCGCCATCGCGCCTAGGAGCGACAAAACAAACACAGCGACGGTCATGCTTTGCTCCCAGCGATGTGTGCTTCGGCTTCTTTCAAACCTTCTGCTTCCACGACCTGCACCATCTCAGCTTCAGTCAGTTGGCCCGTGAACAGGCGATAGAGTTTGCTGATATTGAATGCGCCCATGACCACCGCCACGACGTAGCCAATGCCGTAGATCCAAATCATCGACAAACCCGCCACGGGCGACACGTTGGTCACTTGCAAGTCGTGCATCTTGTACGTGCCCCACAAGAACAACACATTGCAAAACAGCATCAGCGATTCGCTGAGCAGCACGCAAATTTTCTTTCCCGTGAGCGGAAGTTTTTTGACCATCGTGTCGACACCCAAATGCCCGCCTTCGCGCATGGCGATCATCGCGCCGAGATAGGTGAGCCAGATGAATGCGTAGCGCGACAGTTCCTCGCTGATTTGAATTCCGGAGTTAAAGCCATAACGCATGACCACGTTGCCGAAAACCATCACGACCATGCCGAAGAGGCAGAGCACGACCAAGACTTCAAGTAGCTTGAAGAAGTGATCTATGCATTTGTTGATGAGCTGCACCGTGTCCTCCCGTGGCAATGTGTGTCGTTGTGCTTCGTGGCCGCTTCGTGGTTTACGCGCTCAGCCGTATATGTGGCGCGGGCTTGTCGAGTCGTGGCAATTTTTTTCTCGATCGCAGGATGCCTTCGATGTCGGCGTGAGCGCCTTCGATGAGCACGATGATGGCGCGCTCGGCACGATCTGGTTTGCCTGCGATCACGGCGTCGAGCACTGCGCGGTGCAGCGGCAACGAACTGCGTGGGCCATCAACGCGCTGCGTAGAAATTTCGAAACTCGTGCGAAGCAGCGCCGAGAGGGCCTTACTCATTTGCACCAACATGCGGTTGCGGCTCGCGTGCAAGAGTGCCTGATGAAATTTCAGATCGAAGCTGACGTAATCTCCACCTTCTTCAATCGCCAAGCGCATGCCGTCATACGCGGCTTCCGCTGCGGCAATGTCTTCCGCAGTCGCGCGCTCTGCAGCGAGCCTGATCGCTGCGGGTTCGACAATGCGACGTGTTTCTTGTAGGTCGCGCAGAAAGTCAGCGGTCAGCCCAATCTTTGACTGCCACGCGATGACGTCGGGATCGAACCAATTCCAACGGTCAGACGACAACACTTTGGTGCCTACTTTTGGGCCGGTGCTCAACAGGCCCTTCGCGACGAGAGACTTTACGGCTTCCCGGATGACCGTCCGGCTCACACCCAGTTCATCGCACAAAGACTGTTCCGGCGGCAGCGAGCCGTCGACCGGGTAGCTTCCCGCGACGATGGCGCTGCCGAGGTGGTCAACAGTGTTTCCGTGGACGTTTTTGATCATTTCGCGAGCGGCGGATGTTACGGTTGCGGTGGGCGTGAGTTTGAGTCTGGTTTCTTGATGGTTTCAATCATATGATGATATGATCTTTCGCGTCAAGCGGGTGAATCCTTGGTTAGAATGTCCGACATGCCCACGACAGTTGCCACATCCGTTGCTCACGAGCGCGACACCGCGCACCAGACCGCTTTGGCACGCGTCATCGTGGTGTTTGGCGTGTCCGGTTCGGGCAAAACCACACTGGGCCGCGCGCTCGCTCGCGCGACAGACGCAACCTTTCTCGACGCGGATGATTTTCACCCACCCGAAAACGTTGACAAGATGCGCGCGGGCATTGCGCTTAACGACGCGGATCGGGCGCCCTGGCTTGCGCGCCTGAATGATGAACTGCGAGCGCGAACCGGCGATGGCGAGCCAGTTGTGCTCGCCTGCTCAGCCCTGAAAGCGGCGTATCGCGAGCGCATAGGCCGCGAGTTGCCGCATGTCGCGTGGGTGTTCCTCGACGGCAGCTTCAACCTGATCGCTGCGCGAATGCGCAAGCGCGTCAATCACTACATGCCGGAGTCGTTACTGAAGAGCCAGTTCGAAGCGCTTGAGCGCCCCGTGGGCGCGATTGAGGTCGCGATTGAGTTGCCGCTGCAAGAGAAGGTGAAGCTCGCTCTGGCGGAAATGGCGCGCTAACCGCGGGCTTCGATGCAGCCTTCCGGCTTGTAAACGCGCTCCAGCGACGCTGGATATTTGCCTAATTTGCTCGCCGGACGACGCGGGCGAGCCACGAGTTCGCCGCCGCAGTTTGGACAGACGTTGTGCAACTTGATCGACGCGCAGTCGGCGCAAAACGTGCACTCAAACGTGCAGATGCGCGCGTCGACTGCGTCCGGCGGCAAGTCTTTGTTGCAGCATTCGCAGTTGGGTCGGAGCGCGAGCATGGGTTCTCCTATGGCGTGCGCTAGCCCAAACGACGACGTGTGCGCGGCGCAGCGCCGCCACCGCCTGCGCCGCCACCACTACCGGATCGTCCGCCACCGGAGAATCCGCGCGGTTTGCCCGTCGCCGCATCGCGACTGCCCCAGCCACCCGAGCCGCCGCCGCGTGGCGCTTGACGGTCATTACCACCCCCGTAGCCACCGGAACCACCACCCGCCCCGGCACGGTCACCACCGTAGCCGCCGCGTCCGCCGGAGCTTGTACCGCCGTAGCCGCCACCGCTGGTGCCGCCAGTGCCACCCGCGTCGCCGGACGAATCACGACGATCGCCCCAGCGTGAGCGCGACGCGCCGCCACCGTAGCCGCCACCACCGCCAGCAC
>JAKPSO010000733.1 GCA_029571495.1 Pseudomonadota bacterium | reverse complement strand
AGACGCCCGCGGCGATGAGGCCCGCGTAGTGCGCCATGTCGACCCACAGGTACGCGCCGACTTCGTCAGCGATTTCGCGCATCTTGGCCCAGTCCCATTTCAGCGAATACGCCGAGCCACCGCCGATGATCATCTTCGGTTTGCATTCGTGCGCTTTGGCGCGCATCGCGTCGTAGTCGATCTCTTCCGTGGCGGTGAGGCCGTAGGCGTTGGCCTTGAACCATTTGCCGCTCATCGAGAGCGCCATGCCGTGCGTGAGGTGGCCGCCTTCGGCGAGCGAGAGGCCGAGGAACGGGTCGCCCGGCTGCATGAGCGTGAAGTACACGGCGGCGTTGGCCTGCGCGCCGGAGTGCGGCTGTACGTTGGCGAACTTGGCACCGAACAGCGTTTTCAGCCGTTCGATCGCGAGCGTTTCGGCAACGTCGACAAATTCACAGCCACCGTAGTAGCGACGGCCGGGGTAGCCCTCCGCGTATTTGTTGGTGAGCTGCGAGCCTTGGGCTTGCATCACGGCGACCGAGGTGTAGTTCTCGGAGGCGATAAGTTCGATGTGGTCCTCTTGGCGCTGATTTTCAGCGGTGAGAACGGCTTGCACTTCGGCGTCGACCTGGGCGAGCGGGAGCACAAACGTTTCGGGGCGGGCGGTGTTAGCCATGGGGCATTTCCTTTTTCGTAGCGAAATTAGTGCGCAGAAATCGTCTTCCACGAGATCAGCACATGCCCAGGCGGACGGCGGGATCGCGCGGCCAGAGATAAAGGCCGCTACGCGCGTGCTTCCTGAGGGTGGCTCCCTCTCAGTCGCCGCAAAATTTGCGGCGCTTACGCCAGTTACACGCGAGGGGAAATTATAGGGGGCGGTTTGCTCGCAATCATGAGCGAACGAAACGAAACAGCTTTATCGCTCCATCGGCCATCTGTCGGCGCTTTCCGCCATTTTTTTCACTATATCGACTATTCGGAAAAAGCGCCTCTAACGACCGTCCGGCAGTCTATTTTGCGCAGTAGCTGTAATCACGACGCGTCACGTTGTCCGTTCGCGCTGAGCCCGTCGAAGCGCTTCGTCGCATCCCACCGCGAACATTCCTGCTTGCAACCGGGCCTTCGACGAGCTCAGTCCGAACGAAAACCGGGCCCCGCTCCTTACATACAAAGAGACGCGCGCTGCCGGACGTCTGCGCACCTAGCGCAAACCCCACAAGCAAGCCGCCGCGACGAGCGTGGGCGGCAACGCGGCGAGCAGCAACCCGCCCGCGCCGATCGCTTGGTCTGGAAAATTTCCTTTGAGGATCGCGTAGCCCGCGGGGTTTGGGGCGTTGGCGATGACCGTGAGTCCGCCGCCGGTGACCGCTCCCGCAACGACCATGTACTTGAATTCGTCGGAAAGGCCAGGAACCAGTGACGCGAGATAGGTGATCGCCGCGTTGTCGGTGATCGCGGTGAGCGCCGTTGCGCCCCAGAACGCCGCGCTCGGCGACAGGCCCGCGAGAATCGGCTGCAACCACCATTGCTGCTGTGCACCGAGCACGACGAGTCCGCCAAGGAAGAAGCCCACGAGCAAGGCTTCGCGCACGATGAGTTTGTCTTGGTATTTTTCGTACGCGCTGGCGAAGCCGAGGAAGAATAAGAAGATCGCGATGAACACCGTTTCGTGATGTGCGAAGACCACGACGCTTGCGAGAAAACACACGCTCACGACGATGATCGACCACGGCACGCTTGCGCGTTGGCCGCCGCTAGCTTGGTAGGGAATGTGGCGCAGCTCGCGCGCGAAGATGAGCGTGATCACCAGTGCGTTCACGCATACCGCGAGTGCCGCGCGCCAGCCGAAGTTTTGCAGCATGAACGCACTCGACCAATTCCACGTTTGCGCGACCATGAGCACCGGCGGCGCAGCGTACGCGGTGAGCGTACCGCCTATGGAAACGTTGACGAACAGTGCGCCAAGCGTTGCGTATTTGAGCCGCGTAGAGATTTGCTTCGAGAAGAAATGCTCGCGCAGCATCAGCGCCGCGAGCGTCATGGCCGCGGGCTCGGTGATGAACGAACCGAGCATGGGAACGAGTGCCAACACGATGAAGAAGAACGCCATCGGTTTGCTGCGCGTTCCGACAGGGACGATACGTGTCAGCGCGCGCACGGCAACACCCGCCAGCTCAACAATCGGCTTGCTCGCCGCAATCACCATGACCACAAATACGAACATTGGTTCGGTGAAATTGCGGCCTTCGAGGTAATCGACGGTCGCCGTTTTTCCGGTGATCGCGAACTTGAACGCGACGAAGACGAGCGCCCAAAACCCGAATACCACTTCCACTTCGCCGAGGAAGTAAAAGGTGCCCGCATGCGCGGGAAAGCGATGCGCAAGCCGCTCAAAGTAACGCACGGAAAAAGTGTGTGCGACGGCGAGCGCGAAGAGCGTTGCGCCAATGAGTTGGATCGTAGTGGGGTTCATCGCGCTAAATGTAGCGATACAAGCGCCAATTCGTTAGCACGAAAACCCGTGATACGAGCGCGCCTGCGCGGTTTGTAGGAGCGTAGCCTCGATGCAGCGCAGCGCAATCGAGGGACCTAAC
>JAKPSO010000696.1 GCA_029571495.1 Pseudomonadota bacterium | reverse complement strand
ACCGACGGCCTGCTGCTCGCCGCGAGCCACCTAGTTGGCGTGAACGCGTACATCGACGAAGAGGTCGCGACCTACCTTGCTGAGGTACTGCTCGTGCGCTACCCGGACTTGCTCGTCGCGCGATACGGCCTCGACCCGAGCGACGTCGACGGTCCCGGCGTGATCGAAGCGATCGCCAAGCGCCGCGGCTTCCGCATCAAAGGCGGCAGTGCGGATTACGAGAAAGCGGCGGTGACGTTGCTAAACGATTACCGCGCGGGATCACTCGGACGCATCACGCTCGAAACGCCGGAGACGCGAAGCGTGCAACTCGCAGCGTTGGCAGAGCGTGAACGAGCGAAGGCCGAAGCGGACGCGGCGGCTGCGAAGGAAAAGGCGGACGCGGAAGCAGCAAGGCTCGCGAACGATGCGAAGTTTCGTGGTGCCTGAACCGTGACAGGTTCTTCGATATATGCTCGAGAAACATCCACTGTAGGCGCGGACTCGGCCGCGCTTTCGTAGCACCCGAGCGACGCCAAGTCGTCGCCTACAAGCCGACTTTTGCTCTGCGACGCCTGATTGCAGGACTATTGCTTGGCCGCGAAGAACAACTCCGGCTCAACGCTGACGCCATTCAAATAAACCGTCCAATGCAAGTGCGGACCGCTCGCGCGGCCAGTGGCACCTGAGCGAGCAACGGCTTGCCCTTTGGCCACGCGCTCGCCGACCTTTGCAGTGTGTTCGCTCAAGTGGCAGAACATGCTCAAGAGGCCGTTGCCGTGGTCGATGAACATCGTCTTGCCGCAGAAGTAATAGTCACCAGCGTCGAGGATCACGCCGTCGCTAGGTGACACGACCGGCGTGCCGGTGCCGATGGCTACATCGAGTCCAGCGTGCGGCGCGCGCGGCTTGCCGTTCAAGACGCGTGAACCGCCGAAGCGGCCTGACAGGCGGCCTTTTGCGGGGAGTGTGAATGCAGCGCTCGTGGCGGCGTCTTCACGCCAAGTCGAGCGGACTGTTTTTAAGTGCGCCGATTCGCGCTCGATTCGTGCGATGACGTCGGCTGGCGGCTCGACCATCGCATTGTCTTTGAGAGTGACGTGCTGAACGGGATACCGCTTCTCTTTGACCGTAAATGGCACCGTCGCCGCGATGCCATCTCGCGTCACGTTGAGCGTTTGTTCGCCCGGAGTTGCTGCGAGTGGAATGCCGACCACCGCCACCCACGCATCAGCGCGCTTGACCGTCCACACGCTGGCGCCATCGCGCGTGACGGTGGGCTTCGGTTCGTCGGCACGACCGACGTTGATCAACGCGACACCGCCAGGAACGCGCGATTCGCGGGGCAGGTCGCTCGAAGCGTTGGCTGCGAAGGACAGCGCAGCGCACGTCGCCGCAGCGGCGCACGTAAACGCACGAATACAGATGCTTAAACGAGCGAGCAAGGTGCAGTCGGGATTTTTTGTAGGAGCGGCGGAAGCCGCGAACAATCGAGATTCGCGGCTTCCGCCGCTCCCACATTCGACGCGGTCAATGGCCGTGCGCCGCGCCGCCTTCGAGCACGTAATTCGTGCCGCAATACGGGCACTTGACCGAGCCGGTCTCTGCGACGTTCAGAAACACTTTCGGGTGCGACGACCACGACGCCATTTTCGGGTTCGGGCAGGCAACGACGCCGTGGCCAACGAGGTCTTTGGCGGTGACGTGAACGGCGGAGCTAGTGGAGGTCGTCATGTTTTTTCTAAGGCGTAAGGGACGAGTCGATATTGTAGGAGCGGCTCGCCGCGACCAACACGCGTTGGCATCAGGGTCGCGGCAAGCCGCTCCTACAGTGGTTTATCAGACCTTGGTGAGCCAGTGGGCGTATTTCGGGTTA
>JAKPSO010000680.1 GCA_029571495.1 Pseudomonadota bacterium | reverse complement strand
GGGTACATGCAGCCTAAGTTGCTGCCGTCGTTCATGTACGCGTTACTAAAAATCAGGCCATACTTTTTGTTGTCGGTGTCGTCGCATACCACTTCATCCGGGCGCGCCGTGTTGCGGCCTTGAATGAGCGTGTCTTTGCGGATATACGTCCATGACGTAGAGTCGTCCCACTGATGCGACTGAGGATTTTGGTTTGATCCACACCACGGCAGGAACACTGGCGGGGTCATGTTCATGTAGGCACCACAGATCTTGTTGGCGTCGACCGGTAGCGCATTGAGCTTCTTCATATTTAGCTCGGCCGCGCCAGTGCCGGGGCCGTGAATGGTATGAACGATGAGACCGGAGTCCAGCGGTAGATTGCCAGTTTTGTCCAGGCCGTTGATGGTCGCAAATTTCTTGTTGAGCGGTCCGATCGCCGTGTTGCAGGTGCTAGTCTGAGCAGCTAAGTTGGTCGCGCACATAATGCTGACCACAACCGCAAAAGCACATATGCGCCGCGTTCGACATGGTGCGTTTGCGGGCGTCTCGATCAAATTCGTATCCGACATGCGTTCGGCTCCTTGTAGTTTTCGATGATTTTCAGTTTTGCGCGATCACGAAAAATTCGATCAGCCGTTGGTTCGCACAGGGCGCGGCATAGCTGTGCGCTTTGTGCTTGAAGCGGCGCAAGTAATCTTGCTCGTGGCGCTTACTTCATTGTGCGCAAGCGAACCTGTTGGGCGCGGCTGGCTATCGATGTAGCACGCCAAATCAAAGGCTTCTTGCGCGCTGATTTCGCCGCCGGAGTGCAGGGGCATATTTCCGTAGATGAACGGAGCAAGATCGCTCGCACTGTTCATACCCGCGCTTGAATTAAACGATTGATTGCCCCACAGCGCCGGGCGGTAGTAGGTGTTGTCTTGGTAGCGGCCTTCGCCGTTTTTGCCGTGGCAGAAAGCGCACTTTTGCAAGTAAATCTGACCGCCGCGCGCCGCCACACCGACGCCGCTCCCGACGTCCGGGAAGGCCGCAGTGGGTTTCGGGATGTTGTGCGGATTGTTGATGGGGTCGCTGAGCCAATCCATGTACGCGATGAGGCCGGTCATTGCGGTGTTGTCCTTGCAGTGGCCTTTTGCGTCCGGAGGGCAAAGTTTTTTACCGTTAAGACTGTTGGTGAAACATTGGTTGATGCGGCCCGCGATGCCGCCTTTTGCGAGCATGGCTGGCGTGGAATATTTTGCGTTCATGCCTTGCCACCACGACGCACGCGGATTGCGGCCAGCGTCCAAGTGGCAACTGGTGCAGTGCAGTTTCGCGCCGACGTTGGCGGGCAATTCAACGTACGTATTGGTTGCCGCGCGTAGTCCAACGCATTTTGGGTCGGTGCTGGTTGGTGTGCAGCTTGCGGCCAGCGAGGCGAGCTTGGGCGAGGGCGTGAGCTTGGGCTGCGCGAGGCTGAGCGTGAAGGTGAAGTCGGACGAGACGAACCCGCGATCGTTCGGATCGAGGCTTGCGTGACGGCGCGTACGCGCCATCGCGTGGCAGCCCATGCAGCTTGAAGTGCCTTGAATGAATGATTCGAGCGTGGTGTTGCCGAGCAGGCCAGGCAACACTGAAAACGCGGTGTGCGGCGCGTTCGCGGGTTGGGTGCCGGGCACGGGCCATTGCGTGTTTACCAATTGGTAGTTGGCTAAGCGCGTGTCGCGCAGGCCGGACTGCATGGCGAGATTGAGCGAGGCTACGTTGTCGGTGGCATCGTTCGGATTGGCGCATGCTGGGTTCTTATTCGGTATAGGAATTTCTCGACAGATCTGGCTGGGTGTGCGGCCGTGCGTTTGTTGATTGGCGTTGTTGAGGCCTTGCGCGGGGTTCCAGTAGGTTGAGGGGATAACCGCCGTCGTCGCTGGTGTTGGTTTCAGTACGCCGGAAACAGACGAGGGCGGCACGAGGCAAGACCCTGCCGGAACGTTGTCCTGTTGTTCAAACGTAGACCAGAGCCACTGCGGCGCGCTGGCTGTTTTGCTCATGAGATGGAAGCCCGTTAAGCCCATCGTTTTCACGGCGCATGTGGGGTTGGCGTCGCTTGGAGCGGCATCGCACACGCAGGCGTTCACGGTATGAAAGCGCGCGGATTCGGAGGCATTGACGGGCGTCCACGCGGCCTTGACGATCATGCTTCCGGA
>JAKPSO010000635.1 GCA_029571495.1 Pseudomonadota bacterium | reverse complement strand
CAGCGCGTGAAGGCGGATGGCACGCTCGCTGCATTCGTAAAACGATCGGGACTACGTGGCGTCGCCGACGCCGACGCTAAATAAATTGAGGAGACTGTATGTCGCTCGCTACTAAAGTTTTGAAGGTCGCGTTGTTCGCTGTTTTCAGCGTCACGCTTGGCGCCGCTACTGCACAACCGCAGCCCGCGTATCCGACCAAGCCTGTGAAGATCGTTGTCGGCTACGCCGCGGGCGGCGCGGTGGACGTTGTCGCGCGCACGGTTGGGCAGAGCATGGCCGGCAGCATGGGCCAAGCCTTCATCGTCGAAAACAAACCCGGCGCTGGCACCAACATCGCCGTGCGTTCCGTCATCGACGCTGCGCCGGATGGCTACACGTTGATGCTTGCTGCCAACGCGCTCGCCGCGAATATGGCGCTCTACCAGCCTGCACCGTTCGATGCCGAGCGCGATCTGGTGCCCGTGTCGCTTGTCGGGCGTGTGCCTGTGGTCATCGCGGTGAACGCGCAAGCAGGCTTGCCGAATCTTGCGAAACTCATCGAAGCCGCAAAAGCGAAACCCGGAACCGTGTCGTTCGCGACGCCGGGCAACGGCTCTACGCCACACCTCGCGGTGGAGCTTTTCGCGCGTGCGGCGGGCATCAAGCTGATGCACGTGCCGTATCGCGGCGGCGCACCCGCGATCACCGATGTGATCGGCGGCCAATTACCGCTCGTCGCGGTGAACGCGTTGGAAGCGGCGCCGCATGTGAAGAGCGGCAAACTCAAAGTGCTCGCAGTCATGAGCCCGACGCGCAGCAGCATCTTCCCCGACGTGCCGACGATTGCTGAGTCTGGCTTTGCGGGATTCGAAGCGTCCGTCTGGTACGGCTTCGTCGCGCCTGCCGCCACGCCGAAACCGATCGTTGCGCGCTTGCACGCCGAGGTGCAAAAAGCCCTGCAAACCAACGAAGTGCGCGAACGCATGTCCGCGGTCGGCGGCGAAGTAATTCTCGGCAGCGCTGAACAATTTGGCGCGCTAATTCGCTCCGAACGGCAGCGCTACGAGAAGCTCGTGCGCGAGGCGAACATCAAACCAGATTGATTGACAGGCTCACAGGTTGACCACTCTCTCGTCATCCTGGCGAAGGCCGGGATCTCCGGCGTCTGGTGTCCATCGACGTGGAGAACGCGCATGGACCCCGGCCTTCGCCGGGGCGACGAGACCGTTGCATGGCAGAAACTTTGAGATACAGCTTTTTCAATCTATCGACCGCCCAGTGGCCTATAGAGCCACATTTATCAACTAGTCGATATGTCCAAAAAATCGCCTTTAACGACCGTGCAGCAGCGGTTATTTCGAAAAAGCCGTTAGTCAACAATTCAAACGAAGAATCACAGCACCGTCAGGAACGCCCCATGAAATTTGAAAAGACGCCCGGCTGGTTGGACTGGTATTCCGGCCCGAGCAATCCCATGTTCAAAGTGCCTGCAGGCGCGGTCGATGCGCACTGCCACGTGTTTGGCCCTGGCGAACAATTTCCGTTCGCGCCCGAGCGCAAGTACACGCCGTGCGATGCGTCGAAACACCAGCTCTATGCGTTGCGCGATCACCTCGGGTTCGCTCGCAACGTCGTCGTACAGGCCACTTGCCACGGTGCCGACAACAGCGCGATGGTTGACGCGCTCGTGCATTCGAACGGCAAGGCGCGCGGCGTCGCCACTGTGAAGCGCAGCGTTACCGACGCCGAGCTGCAAGCCATGCACGCTGCGGGCGTGCGCGGCGTGCGCTTCAATTTCGTGAAGCGCTTGGTGGACTTCACGCCGAAGGAAGAGCTGCTTGAAATCGCAAACCGCATCGCGCCGCTTGGCTGGCACGTTGTCATCTATTTCGAAGCGGTGGACTTGCCGGAACTGTGGGACTTTTTCACGGCGCTTCCGACCACGGTCGTGGTCGATCACATGGGGCGTCCTGACGTGAGTAAACCCGTGGACGGCCCCGAATTCGCGCTCTTCGAAAAGTTCATGCGCGAGCACAGCAACGTATGGTCTAAAGTGAGCTGCCCCGAGCGCTTGTCCGTCACTGGACCGAAGGCGCTAAATGGTGAACAAAACGCATACCGTGATGTGATTCCGTTCGCACGTCGCATTGTCGAGAACTTCCCGGATCGTGTGTTGTGGGGCACGGATTGGCCGCACCCAAACCTAAAAGATCACATGCCTGACGATGGGTTGCTCGTCGATTTCATTCCACACATCGCCGTGACCGCCGAGTTGCAACGCAAATTGCTCGTCGACAACCCGATGCGTTTGTATTGGCCGGAGGAGCGCACGTAACGCGCCGTCCGTGGGAGCGGCGGAAGCCGCGAATGGTTGCACTGTGTGCCCGTCCATCGCGGCTTCCGCCGCTCCCACCGAAGATGCATTAGCGCGGCAATTTCATCGCGAAAGTATTTATGTCCCTAGAAAAACCCTATCTCAACGTCCCCGGCACGACGATTTTCGATGCAGAACAATCGCGCCGCGGCTATCACCTGAATCAGTTTTGCATGTCGCTCATGAAGGCCGCGAACCGCGAACGCTTCAAGGCCGACGAGCGCGCGTATCTCGACGAATGGCCGATGACGGAGGACCAAAAGTTGGCGGTCCTCGCACGCGATTTGAATCGCTGCATCGGCCTCGGCGGCAACATTTATTTCCTCGCCAAAATCGGCGCGACCGACGGCAAATCGTTCCAACAAATGGCGGGCAGCATGACCGGCATGACCGAAGAGGAATACCGCAACATGATGATCAGCGGCGGGCGGTCAGCCGAAGGAAATCGTTACACCGGCGAAGACGGCGACGCGCAGCCACAGCATCAACCGCAAGGTGCTGCGGGTCGTAACAAAGCGAAGGCAGTTTGATATGGCAAAAATTTCCGCCAGTGTGTACACCTCTCACGTCCCCGCCATCGGCGCGGCGCTTGACCTAGGCAAGAGCCACGAGCCGTATTGGCAGCCCGTGTTCACGGGTTACGACTTCTCCAAACAATGGATGAAGGACAACAAACCGGACGTGATTTTTCTGGTCTACAACGACCACGCAACGGCGTTTAGTTTGGAGATGATCCCGACCTTCGCGATTGGTTGTGCTGATTCATTCCAGCCCGCGGACGAAGGCTGGGGTCCGCGCCCCGTGCCCGTCGTGAAGGGACATCCGGAGCTTGCTGCGCACATCGCGCAATCGGTGATTCAGCAAGATTTCGATCTCACCATCGTCAACAAGATGGACGTTGATCACGGCCTCACCGTGCCACTCTCGCTCATGTGCGGGCAACCGCAAGAATGGCCATGCCCGGTGATTCCATTCGCGGTGAACGTGGTTCAATATCCCGTGCCATCGGGTCGCCGTTGCTACAACCTTGGCAAGGCGATTCGCAAGGCGATTGAGTCCTACGACGAACCGCTCAACGTGCACATCTGGGGCACCGGCGGCATGAGCCATCAACTGCAAGGGCCACGCGCCGGACTCATCAATCGCGAGTTCGATAACGCGTTCTTGGATCGCCTAATCGCCGACCCGGCAGGGCAAGCCGACGTGCCGCACATCGACTACGTACGTGAAGCAGGCAGCGAAGGCATCGAGCTTGTGATGTGGCTCATCGCGCGCGGTGCGATGTCCGACAACGCCCCCAAGGTGGCGCACCGTTTCTATCACGTGCCCGCATCCAACACGGCCGTCGGCCACCTGATTCTGGAGAACAAATAAATGAGCAAAACCATCAAAGTCGCCCTCGCCGGCGCTGGCGCATTCGGCATCAAGCACCTCGAC
>JAKPSO010000627.1 GCA_029571495.1 Pseudomonadota bacterium | reverse complement strand
CGCGTCATCGGTGGCAATCGCAAGGCAGAGCTTCTGAAGGCCGCAGGCATCAGCAATCCCGAGAACTGGATCGCGTTCCGCTGCACGCAAAACTTTCCGAGCGGTGCGGAGGTGACGATTCGGTGGGATTCGCCCGATGCGAAGTCGTCGGCGTCGGTTGAGAAGCTGCGTTTCAAGGTGCGCGCCGGTGATTGGCTAAAGCTCTCGTGCTCGCGCGAAAACAAGGCGGCGAATTGCAACCCGCTGTCCAATGTGTACCTGTCGTACGACCGCGCTATCGCGCCGAAAGACGCGATGCGCTTTCGTCTTCGCGACGACGCCGGGAAGTTCTACACGCCCAATGCAACCGAGGAAGACAGCGAAGGCGTGAGTTTCAGCAAACTACCGCCAGAGACGCGCTTCACGCTGGTGCTGCCAGCCAACCTGAAAGAAGATGGCACCGGAACGCCGCTCACACTCGCGAAGCCCATCACGTTGCGAACGGCAGCTTACCCGCCGCTCGTTAAGTTCGCACGTAGCTTCGGCATCCTCGAACGTCAGGCCGATCCCGCGCTGCCGATTACGGTGCGCAATCTTGAAGCTGGTCCCGGCGGCGGCACAGCGGCGACTATCCGCAAATTGCGCGTCAATGGGGATCAAGAGATGATTCGTTGGTATTCGCGCACGCTGGGATTTCAGCAACGCGATCAATCGCGCGACGACGACGAGTCTGACTACAGCGATTTTGGTGAACGCCCGACGGGCGACGACGACATGCGCGGACGCTCGCTCCTAAAGACTGAGGCGAAAGCGCAAACGCTGCCGCTGCCGAAGCCCGGTGGACCGAAAGAGTTTGAGGTGGTTGGGTTGCCGTTGCCGGAACCGGGTTTGCACGTGGTCGAAGCGGAATCGACGGCACTTGGTGCCTCGCTTCTGGAGAAAAAGGGCGCGATGTTCGTACGTACGCTGGCGCTCGTGACCAACTTGTCGGTGCATTCGAAGCTCGGCTCCGGTGGCGCGTTTGTGTGGGTGACAAAACTCGATGACGCGGGTGTGGTTGCTGACGCCGCCGTGCGTATTCGCGATTGCAAAGGCGTCGAGTTGGTCGCCGGCAAAACCGACAAAGACGGGACCGTGCGTCTCGTGCCGAAGCGAGCAAAAAATGCCGATTCTTGTCCGATGTTCGTGTTCGCACAGAGCGGCGATGACCTGGCGTTCACGCGCACTGATTGGACGAAAGGCATTGAGCAATGGCGCTTCAATTTGCCGTGGGACTACGAATACGACAGCGACGGTACGGGCGCTTCTAAGCAAGCGTTTCACACCATTCTCGCGCGTAACCTACTTCGGCCCGGCGAGACGGTGCACATGAAGCACTACGCCCGTGAGTTGAAGCGTTTCGGCACAGCGGCACCGGACGCCGCGAAGCTGCCAAAGACGCTTTCGGTGGTCAATGAAGGCAGTAACCAGCGCAGCACGCTAAACCTCGAATGGAGCGCGCGCGGCAACGCGATCACTGAATTGCGCTTGCCCGCAAACGCAAAACGCGGACAGTACCGACTTGAAATCAACGGCCGCACGACAGGACGCTTCACTGTCGCCGACTTCCGCTTGCCGGTCTACAAATCGGAGGTCAGCATCGCCGAGGCAAACATTGTCGGCGGCGACAAAGCGAACGTGGACGTGCGCCTGAGTTTCTTGTCGGGCGGCCCGGCCAGTGGTGACGTAGTGACGGTGCGCTCGCGCTTCGACGCGCGCACTTGGCCGGGCTTTGATTCGCTTCCGGATTACACATTCAGTCTGCCGCTCTACGATGACGATGACAGCAGCAAACGGAAGAAACGCGAAGGCAAGCAACCC
>JAKPSO010000579.1 GCA_029571495.1 Pseudomonadota bacterium | reverse complement strand
ATCGAGCCTTGTTCATCTGTTGCGAGCATGCGCTCCGCGAGCATTAGCATCGCGTGAAAATTGGTGCCGGTTGACGGCCCAACGCGGCGACCGAGACGCTCTGAAAGCGAGCGCATGGCGTTGATCGAATCTACGTTCTTCACTGACACCATGTCATCGACGAGCGAGCGAATGAAGCTTGGTTCGACTTGCGGGCGACCGATGCCTTCGATGCGCGAACCGCCGGACGTGATCGCGGCATCACCATCGCGCCAAAACGGATAGAACACCGAGCCTTCAGGGTCGGCGACGCAGACTTGCGTCGCGTGCCGGTGGTAGCGTACATAGCGACCAATCGTCGCGCTAGTGCCGCCGGTGCCCGCACCCACCACGATCCAACGCGGCACCGCGTGGCGCTCACGTTGCATCTGCGCGAACATGCTCTCGGCGATGTTGTTGTTGCCGCGCCAATCAGTCGCACGTTCGGCGTAGGTGAACTGGTCCATGTAATGACCGCCAGTGTCGCGCGCCAGCGACTTCGCCGCAGCGTAAACCTCAGAAGCCTTCTCCACGAAGTGGCAGCGTGCGCCGTAAAACTCAATGAGTGCAATCTTTTCGGCGGACGTGCTGCGTGGCATCACCGCGATGAACGGCAAACCTAACAAGCGCGCGAAGTACGCCTCTGACACCGCCGTCGAACCACTGCTCGCCTCGATGATGGTTTGGCCTTCACGAATCCAACCATTGCACAACGCGTATAGAAACAGCGAGCGCGCAAGGCGATGCTTGAGGCTGCCCGTCGGGTGCGTCGACTCGTCTTTGAAGTAGAAATCGACGCCCGCGTCGGCAAAGCGCGGGATGGAAAGCGAAATTAAATGCGTATCCGCCGAGCGCTGAAAGTCGGACTCAATGCGGGCAATTGCGCCGTGAAGCCAAGACGAAGAAGAGGGGGCTGTCATAATAGTTTCACGATCTTGCTTGGCCTTCGCGCCGTTCGCCCTGAGCCTGTCGAAGGGTTTGCTGAACAGCCATGGTTGCTGGATCGTTAGCGTAGCGCAACCCCGTCCACTCTCGCGAATTTCTATGTGCCGATTGCTCGCTTATTCAGGCGATCCGATATTTCTTGAAGAATTTGTTTGCAAGCCGCAGCACTCGCTCGTACGGCAATCGATGCAAGCCGATGAATCGAAGGTCAGCACCAACGGCGATGGCTTCGGCATCGGTTGGTATACGGGTTACGACGGCCATACCGCGCCCGGCGTCTATCGCGAGGTGATGCCTGCGTGGTCGGACGAAAATTTGCTGGCGCTGTGTTCCGCGGTGCGCTCTCCGCTTTTCTTCGCGCATGTCCGCGCCACCACCGGTACGGCCGTCGCGCGACAAAACTGTCACCCGTATCGATTCGATCATTACCTCTTCATGCACAACGGCCAGATCGGCGATTACGCCAAAGTGCGTCGGCAGCTGGAGGCGGCACTACCCGACGAACTCTACGCCGCGCGCAAAGGCGCGACCGATTCTGAGTTGATGTTTCTCTTGGCGATGGCGCATGTACAGCGCGGTGCAGCCCCGGTTGACGCGATGCGCGAGATGCTCACCGACGTCCGCGCGGCGATGGAGTCACGCGGCATTCGCGCGCCGTTGCGCTTCGCGGCCGCGCTCTCCGACGGCCAACAAGTCTTCGCGTTTCGTTATGCAAGTGACGACAAACCGCCGAGCCTTTACGTGAATCGCTGCGACCACGGCACGGTGGTCGCGTCGGAGCCGTTGCAAGATCGCGCGAATGATTGCTGCCCGGAGTGGACTCCGGTGCCGCCGAATACGGCGGTGACGGTGGCACGTGGCCAAGTCGCCAGCGAACCGTTCTTCGTGGAAGCGATGGCTGCGAGCCAGTAGTCTGCTTAACCTGCCGCCGCCTTTCGCTGCGCGCGCAGTTTCGCGTGCGCGAGCTTCAGTTTTTCACGATAGTCCGGGTACTCTGAAACGACCTTCGCGTAGTCCATCGACTCGCGCAAGATCGCCGCTTCGAGCATCAAATACACGTCCAACGCGGGATCATCTTTCAGGCACTGATGCGCATAGCGACCATCGGCGGTCTTTTCCCACCCAGCGCCAAATGCTTCACCGACAGCCTTCGCACGGACGTTGAAAACGGTGTTGCTTGCGCGGCGTTGAATTTCCTCGCGCACCGCGTCGGCTTCCTCCAAAAACAAATCCATCGCCACCTTTTGCATCAGCCGTTGTGACGGGCCAAGATGCAACGCGAGCCTTGCTGCCAGCGCCAGCAAATACATACGCACGGGGTTCAACGAATCGATTTCTGTATTGAGTTGAAGCAAGCGCTCGAGGCCCGACGCGCTGCGGGTCGACACTGCGTAGACGAAAACGCGTGTAATGCGCATCGTCCATGGAAGCAACTGCGATGACGTCACCTGACCCGCAGCGGCTTCTGCGGCAGCAATCGCATCCGATTGTTGACGCTCCGAGCCAATCATCGCCAACGCTGCCGCCCGCAGTGCCAACAGCCACGCGGTCATTCGTAGAGCGGCCACGTTGACGCCCAACTGCGCCACCGTTTCGCCCGCATATGAATCCGGATGCGTCGGCGGCAACGGTTTAGTTAGTGCGTACACGCGATCGGCGACATAGCGCAGGTCACCCTGCAAAAACGCCGTCCACACCAACGGTCCGTCGCGCACAATCGCCGGCACGCCTCGATCCACGGTCGAGTTAAGTAACTCCAAACAAAGCGGATACGAATACGGCGCGGATTCTCCGAGGCGCATTGATAGATCGAGAGCATTTCGTTCGGCGACGATCTGTGGCGACGCTAGCTCCGACAGCGACTGTGGCGTCACTGTGTCCGTCATCGCGTTCGTCGCCGAAATCAATGAACGGCGCAGTTCGGGCGTCGAATAAACGTGCGAGATAAACCCTACGCGGTTGTCGACCTCGTAAAACGCGTAAACCTGCGACAGATGCGCGCCCACTGTCCCTTCGGCCATACCAAGGATCGTCGCGATTTCTGCTGTGGTCTTGCTCGCCAGAACCAGTCGCGCGACTTGCATTTCGCGGGCGGTAAGCGCTTCTTTTGATCGCCGTTTCACGTGAGTCAAAGTCCCAGAAAGCCGGAATAGTACTAAACGAACCTTGCGCCTATGACACTGGAATAAAGAAAGCTTTATTGCGCCGTGTCGTGCTTAGTGAGCAAATAGCATCCGCCCAAGGCGATTCTGGCGCAACGCGAACACCCAAAATGTCAAAACGTTGACTCTTATAGGAAACCGTCCAGATAATGATCACTGCCGACCTAGCGTTTGAACGTGTAGCCGTCGCGCAAGCGCCGGAAACTCTCGTCGCCGCGTTAACGCATGTCGCATCGAGCGTGGGCTACGATTCTGTGGCCGTTGCGTTCGCGCCGCCGCCCTCGGTTGTTGCGCGTTCGATCACTGCGCTCACCACCTATTCCAAGGCCTGGGTCAGTGAATGCATGCAAATGCCGGCGCATTCCATCGCACTTGACCCCATCCTCAAGCACCTCGCGAGCAGCGTTCGCCCGCTTGTGTGGGACGAGGCCACTTACAGCAACAACAAGTGCTCTGAGCTGTACGAGCGCTTTTCCGGCCACGGCCTGGGCTCCGGCATGACCGTCAACGTGCGCGGTACGCGCGGCGAATCGGTCAGCGTCGGCTTCACCTGCGCCAAGCGCCACGCGCCGCAAGCCACATCCATACTTGCTGAACTCGGATCGCTTTGCTTGGCCGCGACCGCCACGCTACACGCGTTTTCTCGCATGGAAGGCGTCGGAGCACAGCCCGACACCGACGTGCGGCTCACGCCGCGTGAGCTCGAGCTTTTACGCTGGAGCCGGTGTGGCAAGACCGCGTGGGAAACAGGAAACATCCTTGGCATCAGCCAAGCGACTGCGCAATTCCACTTGCGTAACGCGGCGCAAAAACTCGGCGTGGCGTCAAAACAACAGGCGGTACTGCGCGCGATGGAACTGCGGCTCATCGAATAGCCCGTTTTCGTTTCGCATCAGCGAAAACGACGCCACTGCCAATAGCTTTTCCCGGCTAAGCACAGTGGAATAACGATTAGCGCGCGCTCTTGCACGCTATCGACTACGACAATAAATCGCCCATAACGACCGCTCCACGGTCGTTGGCGTCGGAAAGTTATTCAGAAATCGCCGTCTCGCCTTGAGACGCGCGTGTGTTCGCGTCGCGCGATTGCAGCGCCGCGCCCGAGCCGCCCGACCGTTGAGTGGTCGCAACCCAATCGCCGAAACGGTGAAAACCTATCAATTTTGATAGCTGTCTTTTCATCAACGTTAAGAGACTATTCCCAATGCATTGTCATAAATGATCCGGCATTTGCCGAGACATGGTTGTTTCAAACGAGGGGATACGCTCATGAACATCGTCCAAACCGCAGTTCAGCCCACCAACGCTCACGACGACGTTTCGCTGCGTCCGTTGAGCACAGACGAAATCGCGCTGGTCGGTGCCGCTGGCGTATCCGTCGACGAATTCCCCGTCATCCCGCGCTGAGCAAGCCGGGGCTACGGTTTGCGGAAATACCGCTTCCCCATTGATGGCGATCCCGAGCTTGTCGAAGGATCGAACCACAACAGTCGCGCGCTCGACTGACACCGCACAAGAACACCACAAGCCCGCATCCATCAACCGATGCCACTGGACTGAAGTTATGAACACACAAGCCGAACTCACCACACAACGAAACGTCGCCGCCGCGCCGAGCCAGAGCCTTCGCTCGCGCCTTGTCCGACAGACCTTCGTCGCATTCGCACTAGCCGGGGCGCTCATCGCGCCTGCGATGGCGGCGATCACGGGTACGGTGTTTCAGGACTTCAACGGAAACGGCGTGCAGGATGTCGCTCCAACGATCGCCAATGCTGGCAACGGTGGGACGATCGGATTGGCTGACGACAAAGGACTAGCGGGCGTTACGGTTACCGCGCGATGCGTTACTAACCTTGGGCCCGACGGGCAGCTGGGAACGGCCGACGATACCTTGACAACATTCGCGTCGGCCACAACAAACGCGACGGGTGCGTACACGATCACGACCAGTGGCGTCGTTGCGGGCGTGGGCACGCAAAAGGCCTGTCGCGTCGATTTCACATGGAACGCCGCCGCGCAATTTACCGATGCGCCGACCAACCTGGTTCCGAATCCGTTGTATGGGATGTATCCAACCTTCAACGGCGCTTCCAGCAACACAGCGACACAGTTTGCGAACGACGCCGCGACAAACGTCAATCTCGGCCTGAATTACCCGCCGGATTTCTGCCAAAACAATCCCACGCTGGCGACCACGTGCTACCTCATTGGCGCGTACAACGGCGGCAACAGCGCGTTAGGCGGGCTGAAGACGCTTCCTTACAACGCGAAGTCAACCGGCAACGTTCAAGCCCCGGCAATGACCACCGTGGCGACCAACTTGAAAATTGGTGCGACTTGGGGGCTTGCCTATCACAAGGCAACCAAGAAGATCCTCGTATCGGCCTATCTGAAACGCCACGTCGGTGTTGGTCCAGGAGGATTGGGACAAATCTACGCGGTTACACCAGCCGGTGTCACCACCAATTTTCTGAATCTTGAAACCTTGGTACCCGGATCGACGGGCGTTGATCCGCGCCCACCAGGTGCCCCTGACTCCGAGTACGACCTTGATGCCACCACGTTCCCGGGAAACGTGGTGCAGATCGGCAAGCTGGGTATTGGTGATATCGACTTGAGCGATGACCAAAGTACGCTGTACGCCGTCGGGTTGAAGTCTAGGAAGCTCTACAAAATTCCCGTAGGAGCGACGCTGACCGCGCCCAGTGCCGGAGCGATCACCACAATTTCGCTCCCGGACCCCGGCGTGAGTGCGAGTGCCCCTATCGGCTGCCCCTTGGATCCTGCTACGCCCGCCGGCGAGCTGAACTTAAACGTGCGGCCATTTGCGTTGAAGGCCAATCGGGGATTCGTATATGTCGGCATGACGTGCACAGCAGAATCCACCGGAAACGCCGCACAGGTGCGCGGGTTTGTGTACCGTTACGACCCGGTTGCGGGCACCTTTACTCAGGTGGCCAACACCACGTTCGGTACCCTATCTGGTCAAAGCATACATGCTTGGAACAACCTTGAATCAAGCGGCGAACAGCCCGAGCCGTTCCTAAGCGACATTGAGTTTGACGGGCAGCAGATGGTACTCGGCATTCGAGACCGCTTCGGCGACATTACTTCTCAAGGCGCGCTTATGCTGGGCGGCGCGTCTCGCACAGATGGGAGGGGGCATGGCAACACACTTCGCGCGTGCTATTCGAGTTCTACAGGACTGTATTCACCAGCAACCTGTCCTGCTACGGGGTTTACTGACTACTATCAGGACGACGTTCCTGGCACTGACCCGAACGGTTCGAATGGCGGCTTGCTCATCGTGCCAGGGTATCCGGATGTCGTGACCTCCGTAAAAGACCCCTCTGAGATCTGGACGAGCGGTCTGGGCTGGATGAGCAACACAAACGGGGCGTGGAGTAAAGGCTATGAAATAAACGCGCAAGTTGCGAGCTTTTCGCCGCCATTTACGTATTTGGCAAAGGCCAATGGAATGGGCGATGTTGAGGCGCTGTGCGACGCGGCTCCGTTGGAGGTAGGTAATCGTGTTTGGAAGGACACCAACGGCAACGGCATTCAGGATCCGGGTGAGCCCGGCATCGCTGGTGTAACGGTCAACCTCTACGGAAGCACGGGCACCTTGCTGGCAACGGCGGTTACGGACACGGACGGCCAATATGCCTTTAGCAACAAGACCGTAAACGAGAATGGCGTCGCGCTTACCCAGACCAATGGCGGCGCGACTGTGAACGCGATTGCAGCGCTGACCAGCAGCACAGTTGGCTTCAAGGTGTGCGTAGACAATGCGGCGAACTACACGGCCGGCAATCCGCTTGCGGGATTGTTGCTGACTACGGCAAACGCCGGCGGAAACACGAGCAATGATCCGCTGACCGATCTCACCGACTCAGACGCCACGCTGCAAACCAGCCCCGGCGGCGGCACCTTCGGTTGCATCACTTTCGACACCGGGAGCGCTGGACAGAACAACTTCGGTCTTGACGCGGGCTTCACGCTGCCGCTTGACCCGCACTCGATCGGCAACCGAATTTGGTTCGATACCAACAACAACGGCGTGATGGACGCAGGCGAGCAGCCCGCGCCAGGAGTTTCGGTCAGTTTGTTTGCGTCCGACGCTTCGGGCAATGCCACAGGCGCCGCAATCAGCACAATCAGTACCGACACGACGGGCCGCTATCGCTTCGACGGCGTGGCACCGGGCGCGTACGTTGTTGTCGTCAACGCGACGAACTGGGCGGTCGGCGGCCCGCTTCGCGGCTACGCCAGCAGTAGCACGACGGTGGATTCCGCGACCAACACGGTTGACAGCAAAGACAACGGCATCGACTCACTCACGCCGGCCACCACCGGCATCAAGAGCGGCAAGATTACCGTAGGTGCGGGCACGTCTGGCATGCCTACGGGCGAAGACCAAACGGCGCCTGCCGCTGGCAGCATCGCCGGTAGCGGTGGCGACCCCGGCGACACAGCCAACAACTTGACGATCGACTTTGGCTTCTACAAAGTCGCTGTTGGTAACCAGCTTTGGGTTGAAGCCGGCGGCTCGCCCACAACGTACACCGCAGGCACCGACACGACGCCCGCTATAGTCCAAGGCCGGACCGTCAACTTGATCGACACCGCGACCAACACCGTCGTCGGGACAGCAACGACCAACGCCAGCGGCGTCTACGTGATTGATTCGACCACTGCGGGCAATCCGATTGACGTCACCAAAACGTACAAGATCGCCGTTCCGTTGCCCGCTGCATACGCCCCGATCGGTGCTGGCACCGCGCTCACCGACAACAACAACCAAGCGCCCACGGCGGTGGTCAGCCCACCGTACGGCGCGGGTAGTTTCCTCGAATCCGTTAACTTCACGCTCGTGCCTGGCGCGACCAGCAATGGCCAAGTTGTGACCAACGCAACGGGCTTAACCACACAACCCACGCTAGACATCGGCTTGCAGCAGGCCTACAGCATCGGTAACCGAGTCTGGTTTGACGCCAACAACAACGGCATCATGGACGCTGGCGAAGCCGCCGCACCCGGCGTGTCGGTGAGCGTATTTGCTGCGACTGCAGCGGGCGCACCGACTGGCGCGCCTATCGCGACGGTCACCACGGACAGCACCGGTCGCTACCGCTTCGACGGACTACTCGCTGGCGACTACGTCGTCGTCGTGAACGCGAGTAACTGGGCCACGGGCGGCGTATTGCGCGGCTACGCCAGCAGCGGTACGACCGCCAACTCCGCGACAAACACCGTGGACAGCAGAGACAACGGCATCGACTCGCTGACGCCAGCGACCACTGGCATCTTGAGTGGCAAGATCACCGTCGGCGCGAGCACCACGTTCCCGGCCGCAGAAGACCAAACGGCTCCGAATATCGCAGGTGCGATCGGTGGTGCGGGCGGCGACGCAGGTGATGCAGCGAACAATCTCACGATTGACTTCGGTTTCTACAAAGTCACGGTCGGCGATCAACTTTGGGTCGAAGCGGGTGGCGGCGCCACCACGTTCACTAGCGGCACGGACCTAACGCCAGCAGTAGTGCAGAGCAAACCGCTGTGATTAGTCGACGTTGGCAGCAACACGGTT
>JAKPSO010000578.1 GCA_029571495.1 Pseudomonadota bacterium | reverse complement strand
AGTTTCAGGCCCTTTTCAACGCCATGAAGGCCCGCGGCGATCACCGCCGCCATCGCAAGGTAGGGATTGACGTCTGCGCCCGGACAGCGCGTCTCAAGGCGCGTGGCCTTGGGTGAGCCCGAGATGACCCGGAAGCTCGCGGTGCGGTTGTCCAGACCCCACGTCGGTTTGACCGGAGCCCAGAAGCCGTCAACCAAGCGCTTGTAGCTGTTGATGGTGGGCCAAAACATTGGCGCGAAGTCCATTAAGCACGCCACCTGTCCGGCAAGGTAACTATCGAAGAGTTTGCTCATGGAGCGCGAGTTTTTGGCGTCGTAAAAAAGATTGGTCTTACCGTCGGAGAGGCTTTGGTGGATGTGGCCGCTGCAGCCCGGGTACTGTTGGCTCCACTTCGCCATGAAGCTCGGCATGATGCCGAAACGCTTGCCAATTTCTCGCGCGCCGGTCTTGAAGAGAATCGCGCGATCGGCTTGTTCCAGCGCCGTACCGAACGCGATCGCGACCTCGTAGACGCCGGGGCCGGTTTCGGTATGCAGTCCTTCAATTGGCACGCCGAATGCGAGCATCTCATCCATCAGTGCGTTGAAAAAGTCACGGTTGTCGGCCATACGGAGGAGCGAATACCCAAACATCCCCGGGGTCAAATTCGTCGGACCAACGCCTTTCTTTTCCGCCCAGCTTTGCGGGGTTTCGAGAAAGTTGAACCACTCGAATTCCATCCCCGCCATCGGCGACACGCCGAGTTTTTCTGCGCGCTTCAGGACGCGCTTCAGCGTTTGACGTGGGCAAACGGCATAGGGCGAACCATCAGCATTGACGAATTCGCCGAGGAAGAAGTCGACGTTGTTATCCCAAGGAACCTTGCGATGCGTATTGAGATCAAGTCGAGCGAGCGCATCAGGGAAACCGTGCTGCCATCCCGTCACCGTCGTGTTGTCGTAACAGATGTCTTGCGAATCCCAACCAAACACCACATCGCAAAACCCAAAACCGCCATTTGGGTAGGGCTGCGCCGCACCCAAAAATTTGTCCTTGTGCAGATATTTGCCGCGCAAAACGCCGTCGATGTCGGACACCGCGACTTTGACTTTCGTCGCTTGTGAATTGCGGATCGACGCTACTGACGCGGGTTCGACGTTTGTCGGTTTGCTCGTTCGGGTTGCCATTTCAGAATCTCCGCATGGACATAAGGTGAGCGATCAGGCCGGGGTGCCGTTCGGGATGCCCAGATCTCTGAGCGCGAGCGCGACCGCATGTACGGCTTGCTCCATCTCAACCGGTGTAATGGCGCCAATACAACCCACGCGAAACGTTTCGACTTGGGTGAGTTTGCCAGGATACAGAATGAAGCCACGCGCCTTCGCTGCGTCGTAGAAGCGCTTGAAGTCATAGTTCGGGTGCGCGGGCGCGTGAAACGTCACGATGATCGGCGCTTGAACAAGCGGATCGAGGAAGGGTTTAAATCCCAGTGCGGCCATGCCACCGACGAGCGTTTCGTAGTTTTTTGTGTATCGAGCCAGACGGGCCGGTTGCCCGCCCTCGGCTTCAAACTGCGCGATCGCTTCCGACAGCGCGACCACCACATGCGTTGGCGGCGTGAAGCGCCATTGGCCGGTCTTTTCCATGTACTGGTGCTGGTCGTACAGATCCATCGCGAGCGACTGGCTTTGGCCAGCGCAACTGTCAAGCACAGCTTTGCGGATGAACACGAAACCCATACCGGGTACGCCTTCTAGGCACTTGCCGCTGGCAGCGATCAGCGCGTCG
>JAKPSO010000542.1 GCA_029571495.1 Pseudomonadota bacterium | reverse complement strand
CACCGCAGCGGACGCTTTCTACGCACCGCAAAATCTCGTGATCAGCGGCAACGTGGCGAGCTTCGACGTGACCGATGGCGCTTGGGGCGACAACGATCTGCAAAAAGACGGCACGATCATCGATCCAAGCGGCCCCGAGATCATCCCGCCGCCATCCGTACCGACGCTGAACCAGTGGCTGCTGATGCTGTTGGCGCTGACGTTGGGCCTTGGTGGTTGGGCGCGCATGCGGCGCGTGTCGTAACTCTGTAGCGAGACGAACTTAGTCGATGCGTCGGTGCCCCCCGACGCTGATCGGCTAATTGTGAAGCGCGCGTTGCAAGACGCGCGCTTTTTTTATTTCAGAAGCGCCGAATTCAGACGAAGCGAGCGGCCAGCATCTTTATGGCTATAACGACTGCTGGGCGGTCGTTATCGCTGCAAATTCGTGACTATCGACTATCTGCAAAATCAAGCTGAAACGACCATCTGGCTGTCGTTTACCCAAAAAAGCTAAACGTGCACGGGTCTATTTGACCGCACCCCAATCGCCGTGATCACGCACACGCCACTTGCCTGCGTTTTGCGTGAGCGTTGCGGTGCCGCGTTGTCGTTTGCCGTTGATTTCGGCGTCGAGGACGACGTGCGCTGTTGTGCCGTCGACAGCGCCGCCGAGCACTTTGCAGCGCTGCGGCTGTGTGCGGTTGCTCTCGCGGCGCAGCGCCCAATCGCGCTCGACGATTTGCTGCACGGTGAGCGGCTCGTTAGCTTGCCGGCTGCGTGCGGCGACTTCGGCTGCCGAAGGCAATTGGCCCCGTCTCTGCAATCGCTTGAAGTAGCTCGCGGCGTCTTTCTCGATTTCGAATGATCGGCAATACGCCAGCACCACGCGGCCCGGCTCGCCGCCGTCGGCGGGCAGGCGCTTGCCTCGTTTGGCGTAGCTCGGCAATTCGACCAGCGGCTTCTCGACGACCACCGGCGGCTCGGGCGCGGGCGGCGTTGGCGCTGAAAACTCGACGACGGGCGGTGCGGGTGAGGGCGGTGTCGGCGCGACTGGAAGCGGCTCCGGCGTTGGCGCAGCGGGCGCGACCACGGGCGGAGGCGTTGGTGCGTTCGTGCACGACGTGAGCGCAAAGCAAAGCGCGCAGCAAGCGAAAATGAACGAGTGGCGGCAGCGAGGCGAACTCGAGGCGAAGTCAGCGTACGTCGTCATGCCATTAGCATATTCGACTCTCGCCGTTGTCATTTCTCAATTTGACGGCGCGCGCGCCTCGCGTCAGCCTTCGACGTAATTGAGCGGCAGCACCGTCGTGTCCTTGACCTTTTCGAGGACGAAGGACGACTTCACGTTGATCACGCCCGGCAGCGTCAACACCCGATCCATCAGAAACGACGTGTAGTGCTTCAAGTCCGGCATCACGACTTGCATCGTGTAATCCATCTCGCCCGAAAGCGAGTGGCACCACGTCACTTCGCTCCACGTTTGCACGGCGGCTTTAAGGCGGTCACGCGCTTTGGCGTCGCGTTTGTCGAGCGCAACGTCAAGGTGGATCGTCAACCCGAGGCCCAGCTTTTCCGGATTCAAGAGCGCCGCGTAGCCCGCGATGATTCCATCTTCCTCCAGCGCGCGTACCCGGCGAAGGCACGGTGAGGCCGAGAGTGAAACCTTTTCGGCCAGCTCGATGTTGGACAAACGCCCTTCGGCCTGCAAGGTTTCCAAAATGCGCAAATCGGTGCGATCCATGAATAGCGTGCCTAGATATTTACACAATACGCAATTATAAGCCCCATAAGCGCCATATTGATGGCACATTCAAAACATCATTGCGCGCCTCGCCGGGCAAAATTTCTGCTTCGTTTTTTGCACCAGTTCAGGAGCGCGCGCATGGCAACAGAAGCACAGTTGTGGGACAACCCGATGGGCACCGACGGTTTCGAGTTCATCGAGTTTGCGGCGCCGGACCCGGCCGCCATGGGCCGCCAGTTCGAACAAATGGGCTTCGTTGCGGTCGCCAAGCACCGCTCGAAAAATGTGCTCCTTTACAAACAGGGCGACATTAATTTCATCCTCAACGCCGAGCCCGGATCGTTCGCGCAGAGCTTCGCGCGCGTGCATGGCCCCTCGATCTGCGCGATCGCGTTTCGTGTGAAAGATGCTGCGTTCGCGTACAAGCGCGCCGTGGAGCTTGGCGCGTGGGGCGTGGAATCGCAACCGGCACCGATGGAACTCAACATCCCCGCGATCAAAGGCATCGGCGACTCGCTTCTGTATTTTGTGGACCGCTATGACGGCAACTCCGTTCACGGCGGCAACAACGTCACGATCTACGACATTGACTTTGTCCCCATCGCTGGAGCGCCGCGCGTACCCGTAGGGGCGGGCCTGTTTGACGTTGACCATCTCACGCACAACGTGCATCGCGGGCGCATGGAAGAGTGGGCCGGGTTCTACGAGCGTTTGTTCAATTTCCGCGAGCTGCGCTACTTCGATATCGAAGGCAAACTCACGGGCCTGAAGAGCAAAGCGATGACCAGCCCTTGCGGCAAGATTCGCATCCCGATCAATGAATCCAGCGATGACAAATCGCAGATTCAGGAATACCTGCACGCGTACCACGGCGAAGGCATCCAACACGTCGCGTTCGGCACGAAAGACGTGTACGGCACGGTCGAAGCGCTCTCCGCCAATACTGTTCCGTTCCAAACCACGCCCGCCACATATTACGAGCAGCTAGAGACACGTATTCCAAACCACGGCGAGAACACCGCGCGCCTACAAGCGCTCAGCATCCTCGTCGACGGCGCGCCCGAAGATTCGGGCCTGCTCCTGCAAATCTTCACGCAAAATTTGTTCGGCCCGATCTTCTTCGAAATCATCCAACGCAAAGGCAATCAAGGCTTCGGCGAAGGCAACTTCCGCGCACTCTTCGAATCGATCGAACTCGATCAAATTCGACGCGGGGTGTTGCAGGCGTAAGCCGCTTTCGCGACGCTACAGTAGCGCCACGAACAATCGCGCCGCCCACCACGCCTCAATCAACACCTGCACTGCGAAGCACAGAAAGCGCCAGCGCACGGCTCGATTGCGCGTGGAGACGAGGTGGATGGTTGATTGGCCGATGCGTGCGGCGAGCACCCATAACGCGAGCGAGCTGGTGATGTGCGTGTTGTTTGTCGCGTGCGCCACGAGGATGAGCGCCGCAAAGATCGGCAAATTTTCGTAGCAGTTGGCGTGCGCACGACACAGGCGCGCGGAGAAGGGCGACACGTCGTCACCTCACGGCAAGAAACTGTTGGCGCGTTTACGGCCAGTGACGGTGAGCGTTGTTCGCATCGCCGCGATGGCGCCAAGCAGCAGCAGCGTCCACGTGGCGAAGCCCAAGAGGGCGAGCATCGATGTGTTCATGAGTTCCTTCGTTGCGGAGGGTTTTGTGAAGGAAGTGTCGACGTTCGAGCGCGTTGCCGCAATTGGCGATAATGACAAATAACTGGCTATTTTTGCCAATCGCCGGATGCCTCTTTCGCCATGAAAATTCAGCTCTTGATGCTGCCGAAAGTGCTCGACGCCTCGCTCGGTTTGAGCCTATCTATCTTTCAGGCGGCGAACCGCTTGCTCGAAGCCGAAGGCAAGCCTGCGCTGTTTGAAGTGACAACGACTGCGATGCGCCGAGGCGCGATCACTACAGGCGCAGGAATGTCGTTGAACGTCGCCGCCGCGGCGCACAACCTGCCCAAAGCGGACGCGGTGTTGGTGCTGGGCAGCTACTTAACAGGCAGCACAGACATGCAAGCGTGGCTTGGCGAACGGGACGTGCTGGACGCGAGCGCGTATGTTCGCGACATCGCTGCGCGCAAAGGCGAGATTGCGGCGGCGTGTGCAGGCACCTTTGTGCTCGCGCAGGCGGGCGTGTTGAATGGCCGCACCGCAACGACGACTTGGTGGATGAGCCGATTCTTTCGCGCGCGCTTTCCCGACGTGCAGCTCGATATGCAACGCGTAGTGGTGCAAGACGAATACGTCACCACCGCAGGCGCGGCGCTCGCGCAGGCGGATTTGGTGTTGCACTTGGTCGCGCGTTACGCGGGACCGCAGCTCGCGCATGCGTGTTCGCGCTACCTGCTCCTCGATGAGCGGACTTCACAATCTCGCTTTCCGATGGTGCAGCACATGGTGCTGCGAGACCCACAATTGCGTCACGCCGAAACGTGGGTACGCGCACGCCTCGATCAGCAGATCAGCATCCCTGCGCTCGCCAGCGCGCTGCACCTAACAACACGCACGATGGCTCGTCGCTTTGAAGCCGCACTCGGTCTCACACCGCTGCAATTTGTGCAACGTCTGCGTATCGAACAAGCGCTGCACCTGCTACGCGCCACGACACATTCCTTCGACAAGATCGCGGCGCAAGTGGGTTACGCCGACGCCAACGCGCTACGGCGGTTGCTGATGCGCGAAGCAGGCACGACACCGTCGGAATTGCGGCGACAGGCGCGGGCGTAAGAACACGCGCGACTCGCATCTCTTGCGATAATGACGGAATGCACGTATTATGTGCACACATAAACAAAATTCTTCAAGAAGATGGCCAACATAACCCTCTCCAGCGACGACGACGACACCGCGCGCGCGCGCGCTGCCGCGCAGATGATGGGCACGAGCCTTAACCAATTGGTGCGCGACTACATT
>JAKPSO010000538.1 GCA_029571495.1 Pseudomonadota bacterium | reverse complement strand
TTGACGAACCGTGAGCAGCGGGGCTTAGATCGCGCGCCGCTCACGATGCAAAAACTACTTCGTCTTCGAACCGTTTTTCAGGAACTTGAAGAAGTCGGCGCTGGGGTCTAGCACCATGACGTCGCTCTTGTTCTTGAACGTTGCCTTGTACGCCTCCAAGCTGCGATAGAACGAGTAGAACTCAGCGTTCTGTCCGTACGCCGCGCTATAGATCGCTGTCGCCTTGGCGTCGCCCGCGCCCTGCATTTCCTGCGCCTTTTTGTAAGCTTCGGCCAAAATCACTTGTGCCTGCTTGTCGGCATCGGCCTTGATCCGCTCGCTTTCTGCGGCGCCGTTCGAGCGGAACTCGGCAGCGACGCGCTGTCGTTCGGAGCGCATGCGATCAAACACACGCGTCGACACCGACTCATCAAAGTCCACGCGCTTCAGACGCACGTCGATGATCTTCACGCCAATTTTCTTGGCGTCAATTTCAGCCGCGTCGCGCACGGTGGCCATGATCTTTTCGCGGTCGCCAGAGATGACGTCAAGCAGCGTGCGGCGACCGAATTCTTCACGCAGGAGGGACGTCACCGTCTGCCCGATGCGGCGCTCAGCTTGTTTCTCTTCGCCAGATACGGTTCGGTAGAACTCACGCGGGTCAACGATCTGCCACTTCACGAACGAATCGACCTGCACCGGCTGATTCTCTTTCGTGTTGAAACGCTCAGGCTCGGCGCTGTCCAGCGTGAGGATTTGCTTGCTGTACTTCGTCACCGATTGAATGAACGGCAGTTTCCAGTTGAGGCCGGGTTGATCTTTCACGGCGACCACTTCGCCAAGCTGGCGCACCATCGCATATTCGCGCTCGTCGACGGTGAACATGGTTTGCGAAAACGCGAAAACCAAAACGAGGAATGCAGTGAGAACGGGTGCAATTCTGTTCATGGTGTTCTCTCCGATTAGTTACGAGACTCACGCGTACTGCGCGAGCTGTCGCGCGTCGTCGCACGAGTGTTCGGTGCTTCCGTCGCTGCCGCCGGATCGGGCAGCGCAGGGCGCGTCGCTTCCGGCACGGCAGCGGCGCTTGGCATGCTCGCCGCAGCGCGCGTGCTCTCCATGAGCTTGTCGAGCGGCAGATACAGGAGGCTTTGGCCTTGGCGTTGATCGACGAGCACTTTGCTCGTGTTGCTCAGTACCGATTGCATCATGTCGATGTAAAGACGTTCGCGCGTGATGCCCGGTGCCTTGTTGTACTCGCCGACGACCGAAGTGAAGCGCGCGGCGTCACCCTGTGCACGCGTCAAAACGCTTTGCTCGTAGCCAGATGCTTCTTCCATGAGGCGCGATGCTTTACCGCGTGCTTCGGGGATGACGCGATTTGCGTAAGCCTGACCTTCGTTAATCTGGCGGTCGCGATCCTGCTGCGCTTTCACCACGTCTTGGAAGGCTTCGTTCACGGCCTCTGGCGCGGCAACGGCTTGCAGATTGAGCTTCACAATCGTGATGCCCGTTCCGTAGCGAGTGAGGAGTTCTTGCATCAAAGCTTGCGTTGCTCCGGCGAATTCCTCGCGGCCCTGATTGAGCAAGAAATCCATCTTGCGCTTACCGACCACTTCACGCATCGCGGTTTCTGCCGCTTGTAGCACGGCGTCTTTCGGATTTCGGTGGTTAAACAAAAACAAGCGCGCATCGGAGAGCGTGTACTGCACAGCAAACGCGATGTCGATAATGTTGAGATCCGCCGTCAGCATCTGCGCTTGCTTGGCGTCGCGGTTGCGGTTCGTGCCTTTGAAGCCTACTTCGACCGAACTAACCTCGTTCAGGTTGACGATAGTTTTTGATTCGATGGGCCAAGGGAAATGCCAGCGTGGTCCGGGGCCTGTCGTTTCGACGTACTTGCCAAAACGCTGCACGATGCCGCGCTTACCTTCGTCAACGATGTAGAGACCCGTGGCGAGCCACAAGATCACACCTATCATCGCGGCAAGCACGAGGCCACCGGCAGCAATCTGCGGGCTGATAGAGGGAAACTGCGGTCCATTTCCGCCGCCACCGCCGTTGTTGGCTGGGCGACGATTGCCTTTTTTGCCGCCGAAAATTTCGCCGACTCGATCGTTCACTTTCTTTAGTAACTCATCGAAGTCAGGTGGCCCGCTAGGTTTGTTGTCGCGTCCACCGCCGTTGTTTCCGTTGCCGCCAGTCGGTGGCGGAGGTGGCGGGGGCGTCGCAGGTGGCTCGCTTGCCCCTTTGCCGTCGCCGGGTTTGCCTTCGCCGCTGTCAGCGCCGGGCTTGCGGCCCCATTGCGGATCGTTGAGCGAGAGTTTGATGCGATCCCACAGTTGGCTGAGTTTGCCGAGCGGTTTCGTGGTTTGAGTGTTCATGCGTGCAGTCTTTTTTATTGGGCCGCAGTGGATGGAGGCTCGTCGACGGGTTGATCCGACGAATACACAGTATTTTGGCGCGGAAAGCGTGCTTGCAAGGCGGCGCGAAGCTCAGGAATACCCGCGCCCGTTTTCGCCGAGACGAACACGCGATGCACATCGCCGTTTTCATCGAGTTCAACGCGGCCCGCGTCAGCGCCTAGGCCGAGCAGATCGCACTTGTTGACGACGATAAGCTGCGGAATGTCTGCCGCGCCGATTTCGGCAAGCACCATGTTCACCGCTTCGATTTGCTGTTCGCGTTGATCGCTTGCGCCGTCTACGACATGAAGAAGAAGATCAGATTCGACCGCTTCCAAGAGCGTGGCCTTGAAGGCTTCGACGAGTTCATGCGGCAGCGCACGCACGAAGCCCACGGTGTCGGACGCCACCATCGGCTGCGAGTCCGGGATGTAGAGCTTGCGAACGGTGGTGTCGAGCGTTGCGAACAACTGGTCCGCGGCGTAAGTGCCCGCAGCGGTCAAGCGGTTAAAGAGCGTGCTCTTGCCAGCGTTGGTATAGCCCACTATCGCGATAGAACGGGTGTTGGAGCGTTCGCGGCGGCGACGCTGGGTGTGGCGCTGCTTTTCGACCTTTTCGAGGCGCTCTTGGAGTGCGCGAATCTTTACGGAAATGAGGCGACGATCAATCTCAAGCTGTTTTTCACCGGGACCGCGCAGGCCGATACCGCCGCGCTGGCGTTCAAGGTGTGACCAACCGCGTACTAGGCGCGTGGACAAATGCTCAAGTTGAGCGAGCTCGACGGCAAGCTTGCCTTCGGCGCTACGTGCGCGTTGCGCGAAGATGTCGAGAATCAAGGTGCGACGGTCGATCACTCGACATTCCAGCGCACGTTCGAGATTTCGTTCTTGCACGCCGGACAGCGAGTGATTGAAGATCACGAGTTCGGCAGACTCCGCGGCGCAGGCGGCGCCGATTTCTTCAACTTTTCCCTTACCCGCATACATGGCGGCATCCGGACGGTCACGGCGCCCGGTAACGATTGCGGCCGTGTCCGCACCAGCGGTGGCTGCCAGCGACTGCAATTCTTCGATGTCGTCGGCCATGGGCGCCTTGCCGAAGGCAAGCTGCACTAATACCGCTCGGTCATTGCCGGCGTGGCGATCAAACATGGCGACTTTGACCACCGCTTAGCGCGGCAGTCATCAATGCCCAGCGGGCGTTACTCAGAGGCTTCGTCCCCGTGCGGAATGTTCACAGCACGAGCTGGAACAATCGTGGAGATGGCGTGCTTGTAGACCATCTGGGTGACGGTGTTCTTGAGGAGGACGACGTACTGGTCGAACGACTCAACCTGGCCTTGCAGCTTGATACCGTTGACGAGGTAGATCGATACCTGAACGTGCTCTTTACGCAGCGTGTTCAGGAAGGGGTCTTGGAGGGATTGCCCTTTGTTGCTCATTTCTTATTCTCCGTAATTCTTGTTCAATGATGCTGCCGGGCGACGCTCGCCACCTTCCTCTGAGATGGAGACGCCGCCGTTAAGTTCAAGTCAGTGTTTATAGCGGGCAAATCGGACGCTGTCCGTTTATCCGCGGAAAACCATGAGGTGAACTGTTTTATGTCGGGTACAGACTCGCAAACGATTACCGCTTACGACGCCCCGGAGTTTCTTCAGCCGCGTAGGGATTATGCCCCGTCACGAGCTGCAAGCGAAGCGGTGTGCCGCGAAGCTCGAAATAATCTAGGAAAAAGCGTTCGAGGTAGCGCTTGTAAGTTTCCGAAATTCGGTTGAGCGACGTGCCGTGAATGACCACGATGGGCGGATTGCTACCCCCTTGGTGGGCGTAGCGCATCTTCGGACGAATCGTGCCCGCGCGCGGCGGCTGTTGCTTGACCACGGCGTCTTGCAATGCGCGCGTGAGTTTCGGCGTGGGGAGCTTCTTGAACGCTGCGCCGTGGGCACGGTTGGCCGCGGCCATGACTTTGTCGAGGCCCTGCTTCGACTTAGCTGAAATCGTGAGCGTTTCGGCGTAGTCAAGGTAGTAGAGCTTGCGCGTGACATCTTCGTTGATGATCTTTCGCGCGTCGGCGTCGGCGGCGTCCCACTTGTTGATGCAGATAACGAGTGCGCGGCCTGCGTCTTGGATGAAGGAGCCGAGCTGCACGTCGTGGTCGCTGATGCCCGCCGTGGCGTCCACGACGAAGATCACGACGTTTGCGTCTTCGATCGCCTGAAGCGTCTTGATGACCGAGAATTTTTCAATCGCTTCGGTCACCTTGCCGCGCTTACGAATACCGGCGGTGTCGATCAGCGTGTAGTCGCGATTTTTGTACGTGAAATCGAGATAAATCGAGTCACGCGTGGTGCCCGGTTGATCGAACGCGATCACGCGCTCTTCGCCGAGAAGGGCGTTGACCAAGGTGCTCTTGCCGACGTTCGGGTGACCCACAATCGCGATCTTGGTGCGTGGTGGCGGTTCGGGAACGAAGTCGGGCTCTTCGCCTTCGGCATATGTCACGGGGCCAGCGGTCGCTGCGCTCTGCCCGTCTGCCGCATCGTCCGCGTCTTCCGACTCTTCCGGGAGCGGGAATTTTTCATCGAGCGCGTGCTCGATCAGCGCGTTGACGCGATCACCTTGCGTCGCGGAAATCGCGTATGGATCGCCAATGCCGAGTTCATAAAACTCGGCCGTGACGCGCGCATCGTTCATGCCTTCGGTTTTGTTGACGGCAAGATACACCGACAATCCGCGACGGCGCAGCAGATCGGCAATGCGCGCGTCTTGTGGCGTGACGCCCGCGCGGCCGTCGACGATGAAGAAAACAATGTCCGCTTCGTCCAGCGCTTGCAGCGTTTGCCGCGCCATTTCCTTTAGGATGCCGTCTTTGGCAACCGGCTCAAAGCCGCCAGTGTCGATCACCACAAAACGGCGATCTCCCACGCGACCTTGACCGTACTGGCGGTCACGCGTGAGCCCTGGAAAGTCTGCAACCAACGCCGCGCGCGAACGCGTCAATCGGTTGAAGAGCGTGCTCTTTCCGACATTAGGGCG
>JAKPSO010000519.1 GCA_029571495.1 Pseudomonadota bacterium | reverse complement strand
CAGCTACGAAGGGCTGTATGCACAAGATCGATTGACTTCGCCGATGGTGCGGACCGACGACCACTGGCATACAGTGCCTTGGCAAGACGCGCTGACCGGTGCGCGCGAGGCCATTGCGTCATCCGTGAAAGAGCATGGCGCCGACAAGGTGGCGATTCTGCTCGGCGCACATACTACGCTCGAAGAAGCCTCCTTGGCGAAAAAACTTTCTCAGCAACTCGGCGGGACGATCATCGATCATCGCCTGCGCGTCACCGACGCCGCACTGGATCAGGGCGGCGGAATTCCTTGGTTGGGCCTTAAAGTTGCTGACCTCGGAACCGTCGATCGATTCCTCGTCATCGGCTCCAATCTGCGTCAAGAGCAACCGTTGATCGCGCAGCGAATTCGGCAGCGCGTAAAGAAAGGTGCGTCGCTCTGCGTTGTCGGAAGCACGGACGACGATTTGCTGTGCCCGGTCGCCGCAAAAGCGGTCGTGAAGCCGTCGATGATCTGGGAGACGCTTGCCGGAATCGCGGGTTCATTGGCGAAACGCCTTGAAAAGACGTCACCGGTCTCCGTTAGCGCCCCCACGGCCGACCAAGAGGCCATCGCCGCGTCGCTAGCTTCCGGCAAAAACGTCGCGGTGCTTGTCGGCGATTTGGCTCTTTCAAATGCCGACGCTTCACACATCGAGGCACTCGCGAACCTTATTGCGTCGCTCTGCGGCGGCAATTACGGGCGCCTGACTTTGTCTAGCGCCTCGGTCGGCTCGTACATCGCTGGCGCGACGCCCACGGGCGGCGCAATCACAGCGCACCAAGCCCTGACGGGTGCCGCCAAAGCATTCATCTTGGTAGGCTGCGAACCCGAGCTTGACAGCGCAGCGGGTGCAGCAGCGCTCGAAACGCTCAAGGACGCAGGAAAAGTCGTTTGTCTGACTTCATTCGCGAGCGATACCATGCGTGCGTACGCGGATGTGTTGCTGCCGATCACCCCGTTTACCGAAACGTCCGGCACGTATGTTTCCGAGGACGGTACGGTGCAATCTTTCACAGGAGTCGTTCGTCCGTTAGGGGATGCCCGGCCAGGTTGGAAAGTGTTGCGCGTACTCAGCGACTTACTCGGTGCGGATTTGAGCCCGCTTAATTCCAGCGAGGACGTCAAAGTCGCAGCGCTCGCTGATTTCGCGCCGGAAAAACTTGGCGCACGCGTGCGCTCAATCGCGTTGCCAACGACGCAAGCGGCGGCCTTTGAGCGTGTCGCCGATGTGCCGATCTACCACTCTGACGCGCTGGTGCGTCGCGGTGGGTCGTTGGCGCTGTCGGCATACGGTAAACAACCTCGTTTGCGTGTGTGCGAGTCAACGGCAACGCAGCTCGGCCTCAAAAACGGTGCTGACGTCCGCATCACGCAGGGGGCCTTGAGCGCGGTGGCGAAGCTGCTCGTCGACGACACTGTCGCGCCGGGCGGCGTCCGTGTTCCTTTTGCGACCGATGTCTCGGCACAGCTTGGCGACGCGACCGCGCCAATCTCATTGGAGGCGGTATGAGCAATCCGATCGAAGGCATCATGATGTGGGCGTTCGGGAGCGAGTTCGCGACGCTGTCCTACGCCATCTGGACGCTTCTGAAAATTCTCGTCATCGTTGTGCCGATCACGCTCTGCGTGGCCTTCTTGACCTTGTGGGAACGTAAAGTTATCGGTTGGATGCAGGTTCGTATCGGGCCTAACCGCGTTGGCTTCGGCTGGCTGCAACCATTCGCAGACGTTCTCAAACTGTTGTTCAAAGAAATCGTCGTACCGAAAGGCGCGACGAAGTCGCTGTTCTATATCGCGCCGTTGCTCTCGATTGGTCCCGCGCTGGCTGCATGGGCGGTCATTCCGTTCGATCCCACATTGGTCCTCGCCAATGTCAACGCCGGCCTTTTGTACATCTTGGCGTTGTCTTCCGTAGGCGTGTACGGTGTCATCCTTGCGGGTTGGGCGTCCAACTCCAAGTACGCTTTCATTGGCTGCCTACGCTCCGCCGCTCAAATCGTGTCGTACGAAATCGCGATGGGCTTTGCATTGGTGGGCGTCTTGATGGCGGCCAATAGTCTCAACCTTAGCGACATCGTCAACGCTCAGAAGGGCGGATTGCATCAGTGGTACTTCATCCCGCTGTTCCCACTCTTCATCGTGTACTTCATTTCGGGCGTCGCGGAAACCAACCGCCACCCGTTTGACGTGGCCGAGGGGGAATCGGAAATTGTCGCCGGATTCCATGTTGAGTACTCAGGTGTGACGTTCGCGATTTTCTTCCTCGCGGAATACGCGAACATGATTTTGATCGCCACACTGACGAGCGTCATGTTCCTGGGCGGTTGGCTGTCGCCATTCCCGATCACCAATGAACTCTCGATCTTCGGTCACAAGTTCTTCGGCGACGGCTTCTTCTGGCTCGCAGCGAAAGTCTTCTTCGTCCTGTTTTTCTTCTTGTGGATTCGTGCCTCGTTTCCTCGCTACCGCTACGACCAAATCATGCGTCTTGGCTGGAAAATTTTCATCCCCGTCACACTCGTCTTCATCGTGTTCCTCGCGATCATTATGCAGACGCCGTGGGGCGCGGCATTCCACTAGAGGAACCATGGAATGATCGCATCCGCCAAACACTTCTTCTCGACCTTTTTGCTGTGGGAGCTTGTCAAAGGGCTCGCAGTAACTGGGCGGTATTTATTCGCCCGCAAGATCACGGTTCAATTCCCTGAAGAAAAAACGCCACAGAGCCCTCGCTTCCGCGGTCTACACGCGTTGCGCCGCTATGAGAACGGTGAGGAGCGCTGCATTGCCTGCAAACTCTGCGAGGCAGTCTGCCCGGCAATGGCCATCTCGATCGAGTCGACGACGCGAGACGATGGTTCACGGCGCACGACGCGTTACGACATTGATCTGACGAAATGCATCTTCTGCGGTTT
>JAKPSO010000515.1 GCA_029571495.1 Pseudomonadota bacterium | reverse complement strand
TCTCCAATCAGGGAAACGGGTTAGATCTGGAAAGTCTGTTTCCGGCTAATCCTAGTGGCGCCGGTTCCGACCCGTTCGGACTTTCGGGCACACCGACCGCGTCAACCCCACTCTGGAGTGAACCGGCTAGCACGCCGCCGTCCGCGGCCCAAGTGCCGCCAACTCCGCCGCCCTCGATCCATGCCTCCCCGGTCATTCCCGAAGGTCATTCGTTCGGTGGAGTTGCAGGTAACGCGGCGAGCTCGCCGATCACGTCCGACGATCCGTTCGCGGGTTTGCTGGATGGTATCGGTGCGCCGCAGGCCGTCCCCCCCGTGGAGACTTTTGGCCTGCCCACTGCCGCCCGACCTTCGCCAACTCCGCCAATACAGTCCACCGGCATCAGTGCAGATCCGCTCGCCGCCTTCGGCGGAGCACCGACCCCGTCAACAGACTCTTTTTCCTCGCGACCAACCCATGGCACAACGCCGTCGGGAGGGCGCATTCCTGACGATTTCAATCCTTTCGCGCTTCCGTCAGACGCCGGGCGCAACGCGGCGGACCCGCTCGCGGCTTTGTTGGGCGGGGGCACGCCGAGTGCGGGGTCCGTGACCGGCGCCGGCGCGGGTGTTACGCCCTCGATCGACTCGCTGTTCTCCGATGCGCAGGCGCCCGGCCCTTCTTTTGGCGGTGGCTCGTCGCCGTCACTGCTCGGCGGCTTGGGGTCGTTCGGCGAGACACAAAACGGTCTGGACCGGTTGATTCGCTCTGATCCCGCCGGAAACGATCCACTCGCGATGCTCGACGCGGCCAACGCATTTTCGCCGGCTCTCGAGCGACCGATGCGCGATGATTCGGCCGAGATGGGCTCGGCCTTTCAGCCGCCCAAGCCCATCATTCCTGTGGCGGCCCCTGTACAGGTTCCGGCGTCAACGATTCCAGCCAATCCATTTATTCCTGCGTTGCCGCCGAAAACCGAATCCACGGCACCACAGTCGTCGGACAGTCTGACCGAGGCGTTTCTGAAAGGGGCTGGCCTGCCGGCGTCGGCGCTGCCGCAGGGCTTGACGCCCGAAATTATGGCGATGGTGGGCAGTTTGCTCAGAAGCGCCACCGCGGGCGCAGTGGACATGCTTGCCGCACGGGCGGCAACGAAGCGCGAGGTACAGGCCAACGTCACCATTATTTCGGTGCAAGCGAACAACCCACTTAAGTTTTTGCCCAACGCTGACGCAGCGCTGTTACAGCTGCTCGGCAAGAAGATGCCCGGGTTCATGCGGGCCGATGTTGCAATGCGTGATGCGTTTGATGACCTGCGCGCACACGAAGTTGGCGTGATTGCCGGGACGCGGGCTGCGTTGAATGAGGTTCTAGGCAAGTTTGATCCGGCAGTTCTTGGCGAGAAACTCGCGAAGGGGTCTGTTCTGGAGAGCCTCATGCCTTCAGCGCGCAAGGCGAAGCTTTGGGACATGTACCTCGAGCGCTATTTGCTCATTAGGCGCGAAGCTGAAGATGATTTTCAAAGCATCTTTGGCAAGGCATTCGTGCTCGCCTACGAACGCGAAACAGCACGTATCAAGGGCGATTCATCTGGATCCGGGGGAGAACGACAGTGACGAGTTCGGATCAATTACGGTTGGAGTCGGCGAGCTTTTCCCACGACGGGGGCCGGGACTACAACGAGGACGCCGTCGGCGACAGCGACGCCTTTGGCGCTGTCCGACTGTTCATGCTGGCCGACGGCGCAGGCGGTCAGGGCGGCGGGGACGTGGCTGCGCGCACGGCCATCGCCGCGGCGCGCAGCGAATTCATGCGGTTGCCAGCGTTTAGTCCCGACACGTTGCGGCGGTGCATGGTGACTGCGGATCAAGCGGTCCGCGCGAAGCAGAGTGAGGAAACGCGGTTGGCGCGAATGGCGTCCACGTTCGTTGCTTTTTTGGTCGATTACCGGCTGCGCCATGCGCTGATCGGAAACTTGGGCGATTCACGGTGCTATGTGTTTCGCGGAGAACGCGTCATTGCTCAATCGTACGACCACAGTCTCGTGCAACGTTTCATCGACGCAGGGTTGTACCCCGCCGAGAAGCTGCGCGTGCATCCCAAGCGCAATGTGCTCTACGCGTCGTTGGGCGCGAACGAAGAGGCGGTGGAGCCCTATGTGAGCGATCAGCCCGTCGACATCCAGCCCGGTGACGGCATATTGCTGTGCAGTGATGGCGTCTGGGAGCTGGTTGACGAGGCTACTCTCGGCCGCTTGAACGCGATGAGTGCGACGGCAGCACAATGGCGGGATCATGTGGTCGCTGCGGTTCGCGGTCGGATGGCTCCTGGCCATGACAATTTCAGCGCGCTTCTCATTCGTTGTGTCGCCGATACGCAGTCGCCTGCCGAGGACGACGACCGGACGATGCCGCCGATGAGATTGCAACCGGCGTGACGCATTTGTGCGCGCTTTTGCGTTTATAACAACAAGGCAACGTGTAACTTGCTGTAACGCGAACTCGCGCCACGGCATCTTGTGTTGCATTGGTTAGAGTTGTAGCCTAGCGACGAGATGATCATTTGCCGAAATGATTATGTGCTTAGCGACGACGGGATGCCGTCCTATCCTTGGCTGAGGGAAGCCGGGAACATGAATTGAAGCGGGGAAAGATTGACCGATTTTGAGCAATTTGCAGAGCCTTTAGACGGGGAGAGCCCCTGCGGGCCGGACTGCGAGTACGAGAACGACTTTCTTGCCTTGTCGCAGGCCGCTGCTGGCAAACCAGAGCAGCAGTTTGGCGATACTGTGATTCCGGCAGTGGATCCGGACTGGCGGGAAGTGGATACGCTCGCTCGCGAACTGCTCGGGCGTACGCGAGACCTTCGCGTCATCGCCTGGCTAACGCTCGCGAATACGCGTTTACGTGGCGTCGCGCCGTTTGCTGCGGGTCTGAAATTGGTGTTGACGTTATGTGAACGGTACTGGGACCAAGTGCATCCGCGAGTCGAGGTCGACGGTGACTCCGACCCCTATCTGCGCATGAACGCCATCGCCGCATTCTCCGGTTCGGAATTTTCGGGCGAGGATCGACTCGTACAGGCGTTGCGGGCATCCACGCTCATTAAGCAGCCGCTGGTTGTGACGTACCGAGATGTTGAGCAGGCCTTTGGGCAAGCCGGTGACGCTCAGTACTCGCAGGCGCAAGTGGAATCGATGCTGAGCGATGCGTTGGCTGCTGGAAACACGGACATTGCCTGCGTACCAGAGGCTTTCCAGACCTACGGCGCGCTTCGATCGCTCTTGGATGACCGCGTTTCAGCGGGTGACAGCCCCGACATGGAGCGCCTCGAGAATGTTCTGAAACCCGTTGCGCGAGGGATAGAGCGACTCCTGTCGCAAGGCTCTGCTGATGGCGCGGCCGGCGGCGGCGACAGCGAGTCTGACGGGTCGGGCACGTCGGGTCAGGCAGCGGTCGGCGGTGCAAGTGCTGCGCCGGGAACGATTCAGAGCCGTGACGATTGCCGTCGTGCCCTAGACCGTGTGTGCGAGTATCTCGAGCGACACGAACCAAGCAATCCGGCTTCGCTATTCGCGCGGCGCGCACAGCGAATGCTTAACATGCAGTTTCTCGACATTATGCGAGAGCTCTCGCCCGAAGCTATCTCTCACTTGGAGATGCTCACGGGTGCTCGTCCGCCCGATTCGTAATGCTCAACCGCAGTCAGCTTTTCATCTCTTCTCATTTCACTAAGGAGTAACACATCATGTCAGCGAAAAAAAGTGGTCAAAAATGGATCGCAAAAAATCGCGCACCTCGCGTGCAGATTGAATACGATGTCGAGGTCTATGGCTCCGAGAAAAAGGTCCAAATACCCTTTGTGATGGGTGTGATGGCCGACCTTTCGGGCAAATCGGAAGAACCATTGCCGGACATCGCTGATCGTAAATTCACTGAAATTGATTTCGACAATTTCGACGCACGCATGAAAGCGATTAAGCCGCGCGTTGCGTTTACGGTTCCCAATACGCTGACAGGCGAAGGGTACATGTCGGTGGACGTCAGCTTTGAGAATATGGACGACTTCTCGCCTGCTGCGGTTGCGAAGAAAGTTGGCGCGCTTAACCAGCTGCTCGAAGCGCGGACGCAGCTGCACAATCTGTTGTCTTACATGGACGGCAAATCCGGCGCGGAAGAGCTTTTGTCCAAGGTGCTCCAGGACCCGGCCTTAATGAATTCCTTGTCTTCCGCACCGAAGCCAAACGACACGCCGAGCGCTTAACGTAGATTTCTAGAAAGAGGAACGCACATCATGGCAACAGAAAATCAAAGCGCATCCGCACTAGCAAATGTCGAATTTCAGGGTAGCGAATTTGCTTCGCTGCTGAACAAAGAATTTAGGCCGAAGACTGACGAAGCGCGTGGCGCGATTGAGTCCGCAGTACAGACGCTCGCACAGCAGGCTTTAGTCCACAGCAACACAATTTCAACGGATGCGTTCCGTACGATCGAAGGGCTCATCGCCGCCATCGATAAGAAGTTGTCGGATCAGATGAACCTCATCCTTCATCACGAAGACTTTCAGAAGCTGGAAGGTTCCTGGCGTGGCTTGAAGTATTTGGTCGACAACTCCGACCCCGATGAGATGCTCAAAATTCGCGTCATGAACATCTCGAAGAACGATCTTCGCAAGACGATGCGCCGCTATAAAGGCACGGGTTGGGACCAAAGCCCGATCTTCAAGAAGCTCTACGAAGAGGAATACGGCCAGTTCGGCGGTGAACCGTACGGCTGCTTGGTCGGTGATTACCACTTCGACCACAGTGCTCCCGACGTTGAACTGCTCGGCGAAATGGCGCGCGTCGCTGCCGCAGCTCACGCTCCGTTCATCGCAGGCGCGTCACCCGCGATCATGCAGATGAGTTCGTGGCAGGAGTTGTCCAACCCGCGTGACCTCACCAAAATATTCAGCAACACGGAGTATGCGGCGTGGCGCGGTCTGCGCGACTCGGATGACTCGAAGTACGTCGGTCTGGCGATGCCGCGCTATTTGTCGCGGATGCCGTATGGCGCGAAGACCAACCCCGTCGAAGAGTTTGCCTTTGAAGAGGACACCGAAGGCGGTTCCCACTCCAAGTACACGTGGAGCAATTCCGCGTACGCGATGGCAGCGAACATCAATCGCTCGTTCAAAGAGTACGGGTGGTGCACGTCCATCCGTGGCGTTGAATCCGGCGGTGTCGTGACGGATCTTCCGGCCCACACGTTCCCGACTGATGACGGCGGCGTGGACTTAAAGTGCCCTACGGAAATTGCGATCAGCGACCGCCGTGAAGCGGAGCTCGCGAAGAATGGCTTCATGCCTCTCGTTCACCGCAAGAACACTGATCTCGCGGCGTTTATTGGCGCGCAATCGCTTAACAAACCGGCTGAGTATTACGACGCTGACGCGACCGCCAACGCGAACCTTGCCGCACGGCTGCCGTATATGTTCGCGTGCTGCCGCTTTGCGCATTATCTGAAGTGCATCGTGCGCGACAAGATCGGATCGTTCCGTGAGCGCGATGACATGCAGAAGTGGCTGAATGAGTGGATTCTCAACTACGTTGACGGCGATCCAGCCAGCTCGACGCAAGAAACCAAAGCGCGCAAACCGTTGGCGGCGGCCGAAGTCGTTGTGGAAGAGGTCGAGGGCAATCCGGGTTATTACACCTCCAAGTTCTTCCTTCGTCCGCACTATCAACTGGAAGGCCTGACCGTTTCCTTGCGTTTGGTGTCGAAACTGCCATCCGCCAAAGGTGCGGCTTCGTAGTGTCAATAAATGCGAGGCGAATGTCGCTTAAGCACACTTCGCTTCGTCTATTACTTTAAGGGCTTCAAATGAATGAAGTGCCTCTTTCAACGTCACAGACCCAATTTTTTTAGGAGAACATCATGGCTGGCAATCTTTTTATGCAGATCGAAGGCGTCACCGGCGAGTGCGCTGAAGAAAATCACAAAGGCTGGATCGACGTTGAGTCGTACAGCGAAGGCCTCCAATCGTCCGGCACTGCAGGTTACGGCGGCGGTGCAGGCCTTGGCACGGTGTCATACAACGACATCACGATCACTTGCCACCTCGAGAAGGCCATTCCGAATCTGATGAAGGCCTGTGCAGACCACAAGCACTACCCGACGGCCAAAATCGAAGCTACCAAAATGGGCGGCAACGGTCAGAGCTGGGTGTATCTGCAAATCACCCTGAACGATGTCGTCGTGACCGGCGTGCATTTCAGCGGTATGCAAAATCAGATCCCGACCGTACAGGTTTCCCTGAACTTCACGAAGATCAAGACCGAGTACTGGGAACAAACTTCGTCGGGCGGCAAGGGCAGCTCTACGAACGCCCAGTGGGACCAAAAAGCGAACAAAGCGCTGTAATGGTTGGTCCGTCGGGATTCCCGACGGACATCAACGCGGCCACGGTGCAAGTGTGCGTCGTGGTCCGCGAGTCTCGCGCGCCGACCAAAGACCTTTATGGTGTCTGGTACGGCGCGTTGTTGTTTGCACTGAAAACGAATCGGCAAAAACACCATGGACCAGCATACGGGAACTCTCGCCGAACAACTGCTCGATCTGCAGTCGCGCATCAAACGAGACGCCAGCTCGTCAAAGTTACGTGTCCACCTCTTTCAGTTGCTCTGTGTCATGGGCAACTGGTCTCGCGCTCTGGCGCAGCTTCAACTCTGCGCGCAACTTGACGCTAAGGCGCTGCCTATGGCGCAAACCTATCGCGAGGCCATTCGTTGCGAAATCTTTCGTCAACAGGTCTTTGCAGGGCAGCGCACTCCGCAAGTCATGGGTACGCCGCCACGATGGATTGGCGCAATGATTGAAGCACTCTCTCGCGACGGAGCGGGAGACGCAAAAGGTGCCGCGAAATTGCGTGCGCAGGCGCTTGACGAAGCGGAGCCAACGGCGTGCGCGGTCGACGGCGTCGCATGCGAGTGGATCGCTGACGGCGATTCTCGTTTAGGCCCAATATGTGAGGTCATTGCCAATGGGCAGTATTACTGGCTGCCGTTCGAGTCGTGCAAAGGCATCATGATCGAAGCACCAGCGGATTTACGGGATCTCGTTTGGGCACCTGCGGAACTGCTGTTGCCAAACGAGGGCCGTGTTCCCGCGCTGATTCCGACTCGGTACCCAGAAACTGCCGCTTTGAGCGAACCGAAATTTGACGCGTTGAAACTGTCCCGTGCAACCGACTGGACGGAAACTGCCCCGGACGTATGGGTCGGTCGCGGGCAGCGCGTCTGGAACACGGATGTTTCGGAGCAAGCGATATTGGACACACGACACATCAGCCTCGTGGGCGCGCCACAAGCAGAGACTTGACCGACCTCACGACGCGCATCGGTCGCACGCAGCGATGTTGCATGTGATAAGTTCACGGGCGCGGTACGACGTCGTGTACACGCCGCGCGTAGAAATCAACGTTCCGAAATTGGCGAAGCAACCCTAGAGCATGGACGAACGAACCATTCTTCGAAATACCAGCGACCGGCTGCAGCCGGCACTGCTAGATCGTTTGGTCGACGATGAGCCAGAAAAGCTCCAAGAAACACTTCAATTCTCGGTAGTGTCGAAGGGACGCCTCAAGCGCACCGTGTTGCGCGACCTAAGCTGGCTGCTTAACACTACCGCGCACCACACTGATTCGCAGTTAGATGATTATCCTCAAGTCAAGCGCTCGGTCATCAACTACGGCATTCCAGTGCTCTCCGGTAAGAACTTCTCGTCGGTCGATTGGCGTGAGCTTGAACAACAGATTCAAGAAGCGGTGAAGTTTTTCGAGCCGCGCATACTTCACGACTCGCTGAAGATCACGGCGATTGCTCCGGCCGATATGCTGGGCCACCACAACTTGTTGCAATTTGAGGTGCGTGGTGAACTCTGGTCCATTCCGTTGCCTGTAGAGCTGTTGATTCGCACGCAACTGGATCTCGAAACGGGAAACGTCAAACTCATCGACCAGCTCAGCACGGGAGTTGGCTGATATGGACCCGCGTCTGCTTGAGTATTACAACCGTGAGCTTTCGTACGTCCGAGAGCAGGGCGAAGAGTTCGCCGAGCAGTTTCCGAAGGTCGCGGCTCGACTGGGCATGCGTGGGCTCGAAGTCGCCGATCCCTACGTTGAGCGCTTGCTCGAAGGCTTTGCGTTCATGTCGGCGCGTATCCAGCTCAAGATGGATGCCGAGTTTCCTAGGTTTTCGCAGCGCCTACTCGATCTCGTTTGCCCCGGGTATCTGTCACCGACGCCTGCGATGGGCATCGTGCAATTTGAACCGTCGAAATCGGAGGGTGGGTCGCCAGATGGACATGTCCTGCCGAGGCAGTCTCGCCTTCGGGCTCGACTGCCGGCACAAGAGCAGACCGCATGCGAATTTCGCACCGCTCACGATATCACGATTTGGCCGGCGCGGCTTGTCGAAGCGCGGCTGACAGCAGCTCCGCCTGATTTGCCCATCGCCGGATACCGTTGGGGCGCGCCTATTCGCGGCGCGTTGCGCCTCGCGTTCGAAACGACCAATCATGTCGACGTCTCTGCGTTGAACGAGTCCGGTGTCGGATATCTCCACGACGCGCTTGAAGTGACGCCGGTGACGCCGGAGATGGTCTCTCCCAGCGAGGCCCTCGACCTGGCGATCGACCTGGCTCCTGTGGTCGATCTCGGCGCCAGCAACGAGGACTCTAGCGATCTCCCGCGGACCATCAGCTTCCTGGCCATGGATGGTTACGAAGCCATGGGTGACCAACCCGAGGCGGTGCTGGAGCGCTGGTCCCAGAACCACTCGATCCTCACCGGCCCACGGGCCAACGAGCCATGGAAGAAGGCGGCCTC